>CADEEN010000223.1 GCA_902826345.1 uncultured Burkholderiales bacterium
GCCTCATGCGCGCGGCGCAGCCAGTCGAGTTTGTGCGGCGTCGGCAGCACGCGCGGCAGGATCTGCAGGCCATCGCGCAGGCCGACTTCGCGGACGATGACTGAGGTGTGCATCGCTGCACTGTAGCCATGCCGTGGCGTAGCGTCAGCGCCATTTCGGAACCGTCGTCGTTCCCGATCGGCATGGCACACACCTTCGACCCCGTCACGCTGCGCCTGTTCGTCGCCGTCTGCGAGGAGCGCAACATTGCCCGCGCGACCGGGCGCGAAGCGCTGGTCGCCAGCGCCGTCAGCAAGCGCATCGCCGCCGTCGAAGCCAGCGTCGGTACCGCGCTGCTGTTGCGCGGGCGCCGCGGGATCGATCCGACCGCCGCCGGCCAGGCCCTGCTGCGCCAGGCTCGCGAGGTCTTTTCGACGTGTCGCGACCGCGCCCTACCGCCACGACAGCCTGTGCATGGCCGCGCCGCTGGCCCATCCGCTGGCCGAACGCAAGCGCATCGCCTTCGCCGACGCGCTGGCGCATGTCAGCGTCACCGTGGCGCCCGGCGGCATGATGGACGGCCTGCTGCAGCGCGAAGCGGCGCAGCGGCGCAGCGGCGCAGCGGCCAAACGCCGAGCGTCCAACCTCAACCCGATTTCGCGCGCGCTTCGAGTTCGGCCTTCAACTCCGGCGCCAGCTGCAACTGTGTCGCCAGCGCGTCGAGATACGCGCGCTCCATCGTCGTCGTCTCGTCGACGACGAGTACGCTGGCGAGGTAGATCTCGCTGGCCATCTGCGGGCTGGTGCTCGCCGCGGCCACCTCGGCTGGCTCGAGCGGGCGGCGCAACTCGTCTTCGAACCAACGCCGCGTCGCCGAGTCGGCTTCGAGGCGCTGCATCTCGGCCTCGACGACACCGCGCTCGCGCTCGTCGAGGTGGCCGTCGGATTTTGCGGCAGCGATCATCGCCTTCAGCATCGCGCGGCTGTGCAGTTCGAGCTGTGGTGCAGGCAAGGCTTCGAACCGCGTTGGCATCACTTGCGCAGTCTGTGGCGCGCCAGCCGCGGCCGCCGGCGCAGCGGCCTGATCCTTCGCTTGCCATTCGTTGTATGCGCGCCAGGCCAGCGTGCCGAGTGCCGCCACGCTGCCGACCTTCAGCGCCTTGCCGCCGAGGCTGCGACCACGGCGGCTGCCGAGCAGCAGCGCCAGCGCGCCGCCGGCCGCTGCGCCGGTGGCGTACTTCTGCAAATCACCGGATTGTTTGGCGCTCTCGTATTTCGAGACACCGGATTGAAGCAACTGTTCGAGCAGGGATTGAACGCTCATCGAAACCTCCGCGGGGGGACAGACGAAAACCGTACCGACTACCGGCGACTCTTCTCTCGGCGTTGCCGATGCACTTCATCCAGCGCCAGCCCGAGCAGCTCCGGCATCTCGGCATGCAGATCGCGCGCGATCGACAGCGCGGCCGACTCGGTCCATACCGGCAGCAACTCGTTGAGCGCCCGCCGCACCTTGGCTTCGACCCAGGCTTCCAGGCGCGGCTGCAGGCGCGCCAGCACCTGCGCCACCAGTTCCTCGTCCTGCGCCAGCACATGCGCCGAACCCGGCGAGTGCACATGCAGCGCGCCGAAGGCGCTGTCTTCGAGCGGCACCGATTCGTCCTGGATCGGCATCGCTGCGGTGGGCTCGTAAGCGCCCGGGTTGCTCTTTTGCAGGTCGATGACCTCGGTCAGCGTCGGCAGGTCGGTGCGTGCAGGCATCACCCGGCTCCCGCCGCGCTGTGGTTGACCAGCTCGATGCCGGGGCGCTCCTTGTAGCGGCGCCAGCGCTGACGCCCTGCATGAATGGCCGACTCGTCGGCCGCCACGACCTCGATGACGCGGTTGAACGCCTGCCAGCCATCGACCATGTCGCTGCCGAGGTTGACCAGCACGTCGCGCTCGGGCACCGCGCTCACGTCATCGACCAGCCACGTCGGCGTGCGCGCCTGCTGCGCGCTCGGCAACGCACCGTTGCGCAGCCGCAGATGCGGCACGAACGACAGCGCATCGAAGGTCCACAGCGCCTGATCGAGCTGGTTGAGCAGCGCCCCCGGTCCATGCACGACGACGCGCGCGCCGGCGGCGTGGGCCTTGCGCAGCAGGCGGCAGGTGTGGGCCAGCGGTTCGGCCACGCCGGAGTGGAATTCGACCTTCACGGCAACCGCCCTGCCCTCTGGTTCAAACCCGCGACAGGATGAACTGCGTCAGCAGCGGCACCGGCCGCCCCGTCGCGCCCTTGGCCGCGCCGCTCTTCCACGCCGTGCCGGCGATGTCCAGATGCGCCCACGGGTACTTGGCGGTGAAGCGCTTGAGGAACATCGCCGCGGTGATCGCGCCGCCGGCGCGGCTGCCGATGTTGGCCATGTCGGCGAAGTTGCTCTTCAGGCCCTCGTCGTACTCATCGTCGAGCGGCATGCGCCAGACCGGGTCCTGCGCGTTGCGGCTGGCCTCGAGCAATTGCGCTGCGAGCTTGTCATCGGCCGTGAACAGGCCCGAGTGATGGTGGCCGAGCGCGACCACGCAGGCACCGGTGAGCGTGGCGATGTCGACCACCGCCGCCGGCTTGAAGCGCTCGGCGTAGGTCAGCGCATCGCACAGGATCAGACGGCCCTCGGCGTCGGTGTTGAGGATTTCGATCGTCTGCCCGGACAGGCTCGTCACCACATCGCCCGGCTTCACCGCACGGCCACTGGGCATGTTCTCGCACGAGACGATCAGGCCGATGACGTTGATCTTCGGCTTCAACTCGGCGATGGCGCGCATCGTGCCGAGCACGCTGGCGGCGCCGCCCATGTCGAACTTCATCTCGTCCATCTCGCCGCCGGGCTTGAGCGAAATGCCGCCCGAGTCGAAGGTGATGCCCTTGCCGACGAGCACGATCGGCGCCTTGGTGGCGGCTGCGCCCTCATAGCGCATGACGATGAAGCGCGGCGGCTCGTCCGAGCCCTGCGCGACGGCGAGGAACGAGCCCATGCCGATCTTCTCGATCTCCTTGCGGTCGAAGACCTCGACCTTGAAGCCGAATTCCTTGCCCATTTTTTTCGCTTCCGAGGCGAGGTGGCTCGGCGTGGCATGGTTGCCCGGGCGGTTGGCGCATTCGCGCGCCAGACGCACGCCCGACGCGATGGCCTGGCCGCGCTGCAGGCCCTTGGTCAGCGCGGCACGTAACGTTGCCGGGCCCCACAACGCGAACTTGCTCAAACGCGGCGCCGCCGGCGCGCTCGGCTTCGTGTGGCGGTAGATGTAGAGCGCATCGCCGGCGGCGGCAACCAGCGCGCGTGCGTGCGTTTCGCCGAGCGCATCGTCGAAGCCGACACGTGCCACCGCCAATTCGGCCGCACCGGCCGTCTTCAACGCTGCGAGGCCAGCGGCGAGCGCGGCCTTGAAGGCCTTGGCCGAGGCATCGGCCGCGGCGACGAAGACCAGCCGCGTCGCCGTCACGCCGGCGGGGCGGTGCAGGTACAGGCAACGATTGGCCTTGAACTCGAAGTCGCCCTGCGTCACGGCATCGCCCAGCAACGCGGCGAACGGTTTGTCGAGCCCGCGCGGCACCGCCGTGCCACCCACGACGACGAGCAGCGCATCGGCCTGCACGGCGGCCAGACCACCTGCACTCAGTGCCTTGAATTCGAAGTCCATAATTCCTGCCGTTCTTTCGGTGCGTCATGTTATTCGATACCACGCTGAGAAAAGACCTCGCGCGCTCGTTCGGCGGCACGCTGGTGGTGATCCTCACCATCGTGCTGACGATGATGCTGATCCGCACGCTCGGCCAGGCCGCGGGCGGCGTCGTCGCGCCGCAGGACGTGGTGCTGCTGCTCGGCTACACCGCGCTCGGCCACCTGCCGACGATGCTGGCGCTGTCGCTGTTCGTTGCCGTCGTCGTCACGCTCGGCCGCATGTACCGCGACAGTGAAATGGCGATCTGGTTTGCCAGCGGCGTGTCGTTGAATCGCTTCGTGCGCCCGGTGCTGCGCACGAGCTGGCCGGTGCTGCTGGTGGTGGCGCTGCTGGTGCTTTTCGTCTGGCCCTGGGGCAACCGGCAGAGCAGCGAGCTGCGCGAGCGCTACGAGCAGCGCTCGGATCTGTCGCGCGTCGCGCCGGGCGTGTTCCAGTCGTCGCGCGACGGCAAGCGTGTGTTCTTCGTCGAACGCGAAAGCGCCGACTCGATCAACGCGCGCAACGTCTTCATCCTCTCCAACGACGATCGCGGGCGCGAGTCGGTGACCTCGGCCAAGAGCGGGCGCCTGGACACAATCGACGGCGAGCGTTGGCTGGTGCTCGAGCGCGGCCAGCGCAACGAAAGCGACAGCAGCAACGGCAACAAGACGCTGTCGAACTTCGACAGCTACCGCGTGCTCGCCGGCGAGCGCGCATTGAAGCGCGCCGAAACGCGCCCGCCGCGCGCCATGCGCACGATCGACTTGCTGCGCCAGCCGGGCCTTCGCAACCAGGGCGAGCTGGCGTGGCGCCTGGGCCTGCTGTTCGGCGCCACCAACATGGTCCTGCTCGGCGTCGGCCTTGCCGCCACCAACCCGCGCCGCGCCAGCAACTGGAACCTGCTGCTGGCGCTGCTCGGCTTCGTCGTTTACTACAACCTGATCAACCTGAGCACGGCCTGGGTCGCCGGCGGCAAGGTCGGCCTGGGTGCCGCGCTGCTGCTGCTGCATGGTGGCGTGCTCGTGCTGTCGCTGCTGTTGCTGTGGTGGCGTGACCATGCGCAGGTGATGCGCTTGTGGCCGCGGCGGACGGCTCTCGCGTGAAGACGGTCCGGCGTCTCCTCTACCGCGACATCGCCGGCGCGGTCGGCTTCGTCACGCTGGCCTTTTTGTCGCTGTTCTTCTTCATCGACTTCGTCGATGAGTTGCAGGACGTCGGCAAGAACGGCTACGGCATCGTGCATGCGCTGCTGGCGTGCGCGCTCGAGTTGCCTGGCCACTTCTACGAGCTGTTCCCGATCAGCGTGCTGATCGGCACCATCTTCGCGCTGGCGCGCATGGCGCAGAGCTCCGAGTTCACGATCCTGCGCACCGGTGGCCTCGGCCCGGGCCGCGCGCTCGGTCTGCTGACGCTGCTGGCGATCGGCTTTGCGCTGCTCAACTTCGCCGTCGGCGACTACGTCGCGCCGCTGAGCGAGCGCGAAGCGGTGGCGCTGAAAGCCAGCTTTCGCGGCGGTCGTGAGCTCGGCCGCACCGGCGCGTGGCTGAAGGACACGCGCAAGGACAGCAACGGCCGCGACGTCAACATCGCCGTCAACGTCAAGCGCACGACGCCCGACGGCGTGCTCGAAGGCGTGCGCATCTTCGAGTCCGACGCCGATCACCGCGAAACGGCGCGCGTCGTCGCCCGCCGTGCGCGCATCGGCGACGGCCAGTGGACGCTCGAAGACGTGCAGATCACCGAGTGGCCGGGCGGCGCCAGCCAGCCCGGCGAACCGCTGCCGCGCGTGCGTGAGGAATCGTTGGCGCGCGCGCAGTGGCCGTCGTCGCTCGACGCCGGCGTGGTGGCTGCCGCGGTGCTGCCGGTGTCGACCATGTCCACTGTCGAACTCTGGCGCTACAGCCGCCACCTGACGAACCAGGAGCAGGCCTCGCAGCGTCAGTCGATCCAGTTCTGGAAAAAGGCGCTGTACCCGTTTTCGTGCCTGGTGATGGTGGCACTGGCGCTGCCGTTTGCATACCTGTCGGCGCGGCGCGGCGGCATCAGCTACAAGGTCTTCGGCGGCATCCTGCTCGGCATCAGTTTTGTTCTGCTGAACAACGTCGCCGGTTTTCTCGGCGTGCTGCGCGAGTGGACGCCGTGGGTGGCCGCGGCGGCGCCGGGACTGCTGTACCTGTTGCTGTCGATGGCGGCGTTCACGTGGTTGGTGAGATATCGATGACACGCGGATTGATCTTGTTCGCGCACGGCGCGCGCGACCCGCGCTGGGCCGAGCCGTTCGAGGCGATCGCAGCCGCGGTGCGCATGCGTGCCGCCGACCTCGACGTGCGTCTGGCCTTCCTCGAGTTGATGACGCCGGACCTGCCCACCGTGGCCGACTCGATGGTGGCCGATGGTTGCACGCGCATCGACATCCTGCCGCTGTTTCTCGGCACCGGCGGGCACTTGCGGCGCGACCTGCCGCCACTGGTGGACGACATCAAGGCACGCCACGCGGCGGTGCACGTCGGATTGCACTCAGCCGCCGGCGAAGCGCCCGCACTGATCGCGGCAATGGCCGACCACGCCCTGCAACTCACTCGAACATGAACCTGCACCAGTTCCGCTTCGTGCAGGAAGCCGTGCGCCGCGGCCTGAATCTCACCGAGACCGCGAAGGCGTTGCACACCTCGCAGCCAGGCGTCAGCAAAGCGATCTTGGAGCTCGAAGAAGAGCTCGGCATCGACGTCTTCGCGCGTCACGGCAAACGCCTGCGCCGCATCACCGAGCCCGGCGAGCAGGTGCTGAAGGCCATCGAGATCATCCTGCGCGAGGTCGGCAACCTGAAGCGCATCGGCGACGAGTTCAGCAAGCAGGACGCCGGCCACCTGTCGATCGCGACTACGCACACGCAGGCGCGCTACGTGCTGCCGGAGCCGGTGGCGCTGTTGATGCGGCGCTATCCGAAGGTCAAGGTGGCGCTGCACCAGGGCAACCCGGAGCAGGTGGCGCAGATGGTGCTCGAGGAGCGCGCCGACATCGGCCTGGCCACCGAATCGCTGGCCGGCTTCGACGAACTCATCACGCTGCCCTGCTACACGTGGCAGCACGTGCTGGTCGTTCCCGTGGGCCATGCACTGGCCAGCGTCGAACGGCCGACGCTCGAGCAACTGGCGGCCGTGCCGCTGGTGAGCTACCACCCGTCCTTCACCGGCCGCACCCGCATCGACGCCGCGTTCGCGCGCGCCCACCTGCAACCCGACATCGTGCTCGAGGCGATCGACTCCGACGTCATCAAGACCTACGTGCGCTCCGGCCTGGGCGTGGGCATCGTGGCCGAGATGGCCACGCGCGACGAGCCGCCGGGCAGCGACCTGGTGGTGCGTCCGCTGGGCCACCTGTTCGGCGACAACGTCTCGCGCGTCGCCTTCAAGCGCGGCGCCTACCTGCGCAGTTACGTGTAC
>CADEEN010000224.1 GCA_902826345.1 uncultured Burkholderiales bacterium
CGTCGCCCTCACCGATGACGGCGACGTGTGGTGGGAAGGCATGACCGACACGCCGCCCGCGCACCTGATCGACTGGCAGGGCAAGGACTGGACGCCGGCGATCGCCAAGGAAACGGGCGCGAAAGCCGCGCACCCGAACGCGCGCTTCACGGTGGCGGCCACCAACAACCCGGTGCTCGACGCCGAGTGGGACAACCCGGCCGGTGTGCCGATCGATGCCTTCATCTTCGGCGGCCGCCGCTCGACGACGGTACCTCTGGTGACCGAAGCGCGTAGCTGGGTCGAAGGCGTGTACATGGCGGCGACGATGGGCAGCGAAACCACCGCGGCGATGGCCGGCGGCAACGGCGCGGTGCGCCGCGACCCGTTCGCGATGCTGCCGTTCTGTGGCTACCACATGAGCGACTATTTCGCGCACTGGATCGCGCTCGGCAAGAAGCTGCAAGCCAGCGGCGCCAAGCTGCCGAAGATCTACTGCGTCAACTGGTTCCGCAAGGGTGCCGACGGCAAGTTCGTCTGGCCCGGCTACGGCGAGAACATGCGCGTGCTGGCGTGGATGCTGGAACGCGTCGGCGGCGCGACGAGCGGCGTCGAGCATGCGTTCGGCGTCAGCCCGCGTTATGAAGACCTGCGCTGGCAAGGTTTGAACTTCACGCGCGAGCAGTTTCAGAGCGTTACCAGCATCGACGCCGATGCGTGGCGCGAAGAGATGGCGCTGCATGGCGAGCTGTTCAAACTCTTGTCGCGCAACCTGCCCGAGGAAATGCGCGCCACCAAGGCGCGCATCGAAGCTGGTCTGTAGACGCTTGCGGCGCGAGACAATCGCGCCGCATGAAGCAAGACCTCAACGACGCCGAGCTCGACGAACTCGCCGAGTTGCTCAACGCCACGCCCGAGCCGCTGACGCCGCTCGACGTGCTGATGCTCGACGGCTACCTCGCCGGCGTGCTCGTGCAGCCACGTGTCGTGCCGATCGACCAATGGCTGCCGCCGGTGTTCGACTTCGAGCATCGCGCGCTGCCCGACGATGTCGATGCCACGTGGCTCGCGCGCTGCAAGCACCTCATCGAGCGCCGCCGCGACGCGCTCAACGCCGGCATCAGCGAAGACGGCGTTTTCGACCCGGTGATCGTCGACGTCGATCAACTGCCGCCGGTCAGCGAATACGAACCACAACAGTCGCCGGTGTCGCGCGCACTGATGCCGTGGTCGGCGGGGTTCCAGTGGGCGCAGGAGTGTTTTCCCGGTCTCGAAGACACGGCCGACGACGCGGTCGGCGCGGCGCTGTCGCGCATCTACCGTCACCTGCCGGCGCAAGGCGATGAAGACAAGGCGCTGATCGCCGTGCTCGACCGCGAGCAGCCGCTGAAGGATCTCGACGGCGGCATCGAGGATCTCGTCAACGCGACGGTCGAGCTGTGGGATCTGACGGCCGAGCAGCGCTTCGCGGTGGCGACGATTCGGCGTGATGCGCCGAAGGTCGGCCGCAACGACCCTTGTCCGTGCGGCAGCGGCAAGAAATACAAAGCCTGTCACGCGAAATGACAACCCCTCGCCCGCTGCGCGAGCACTCCCCCGAGGGGAGGCGCGGGCCTTCGCTTGGGAGCGGCCCGGCGCGGTCGCGCGCATGAAGATTCAACTGCTCTCCGACCTGCATCTCGAAAGCGAAGCCTTCGAGCCCGAGCCTCATCCACAGGCCGACGTGTTGATCCTTGCCGGCGATATCGACAGCACCTGGCGCGCGCTCGACCGTTTTTCGAACTGGCCGGTGCCGGCGCTGTTCGTCGCCGGCAACCACGAGTTCGACGGCCGCGAGCTCGACGACGCATGGCCCGCGTTGCGCGAGCGCTGCGCGCAGTTCGGCCTGCGTTTGCTCGAACGCGAGTCGCTCGTGCTCGATGCGCCCGACGGCCGGCGCATCCGCTTTCTCGGCAGCGTGCGCTGGTGCGACTTCAACGTCTTCGGCCCGACGCGCTTGCAATCCGCGCTGCGCGCCGGCAGCTACTTCCAGCGCGTGATGGGCGCGACCAAGGGCGGCGTGCTGTTCGACGCCGAGGCGGTGCGCCGAGAAGCGCTCGACTGTCGCGTCTGGCTGGCCGGGGCGCTGGCCGAAGACGCGCAAGGCCGCTGGGACACCACGGTCGCCATCACGCACTTCGCGCCGAGCCTGCAAAGCGCCGACCCGCGCTACGGCAAGCAGAGCGGCACGGCGAGCTTCTGCAACGCCGACGACGACCTGCTGCCCGGCGCCGCGCTGTGGTTGCACGGCCATCTGCATTGCCGGCACGACTACCGCGTCGCGCACGCCGATGGCCGCAGCACGCGGATCGTCAGCCAGGCGCGCGGCCTGGCCGACAAGGGCGAGGCCAATGGTTACGACGCCGGCAAGCTGATCGCGGCTTGATTGCGCGCAGCCGGCGCGCCGGCGACGATGCGACACTCGACGTCCGCCACCGAAGCTGGAGACGCACCATGAAGATCCTCGTTGCCGCCGACGGCAGCCCGTTCACCAAGCGCATGCTGGCCTACCTGGCTGCACACGACGAGTGGCTCGGTCCGCACCACGCCTACACGGTGCTGACCGTGGTGCCGCCGGTGCCGCCGCGGGCGGCATCGGTGCTGGCCAAGGACGTGCTCGCGGATTATTACGACGAGGAGTCGGAGAAGGTCTTCAAGCCGATCCGCGCCTTCTTCGCCAAGCAGGGGCTCAACGCCGAGTTCGCCGCCAAGCATGGCCACGCCGCCGACACCATCGCGGCGATGGCCGACAAAGGCAAGTACGACCTGGTGGTGCTCGGCTCGCACGGCCACGGCAGCCTGGGCAACCTGGTGATGGGCTCGGTGGCCACCAAGGTGGTGGCGCAGTGCGGCGTGCCCGTGCTGTTGGTCAGGTGAGCGACGCTGGGCCGTTCCCGAGGCGCTCGCTCCCCCTCGGGGGGAAGGCGCGCAGCGCCAAGGGGGCCCCTGAAGCGCAAGGCGCGCGCGCGGTCAGCGCGTCATCAGGCCGTTGAAGCAGGTGGCGAGAACGACCTCGATCACCTGCTCATCGCTGAGCCGCCCGCCGGCGCGCAGAAAAGGCAGCACCGGGTCGCAGGCGCGTGCGTAGATCGTGTACAGCACCGCTTCGGCCGGCAGTTTGGGATCGATCTCCCCGCCGGCCTGGGCGGCCGTGATCCACGTGCCCAGGCGCTCGCTGACCATCATCACGCGGTCGAGGTAGCCGCGGTGCTGCATCAGTGCGGTGCGCAGCGTCGAGTTCTGCGACGGCAGCGACGGCATTTCGCCGGCCAGGGTCACCTGCATCGTCCAGCGCGCCGCGGCCTTCAGGTGCTCGACCGGCGCCGCCTCGCGCTTGGCCTCCTGCTCGAGAAATGCCAACGCGCGGTCGAGCACGGTCGTCATCGCCGCGGCGGCGAGCGCTTCCTTCGACGGGAAGTGTTTGTACAGGCTCGCTTTGGCGATGCCCACATCGGCCGCCACCTCGTCGACCGTCATCGACTCGAAGCCCTTGTCGGCCAGCAGGCGATTCACCGAGGCGACGATCGCGTCCTCGCGGGCTTGCAACACCCTTTCGCGAAACGACGGCTTGGTCATGCGCGGCAGTGTAGTCGTGCAGGGTGCGGCGATGGCCCGTGCGGATGGGGTGCGAACTTTCGGTTCGTTGCTGAACTATTCAGTTTTTTTGTGAACTATTTAGTTCTGCTAGATATCTCAGCGGCTCCATCGTCAGCGCTCAGCGCGCATTCAAGGAGTTCGCTCATGTTCACCCTCAAGTCTGTCGTCGCCGGCCTGGCCGTTGCGGGCGCCACCTTGGCCGTGCAAGCCAAGGACATCGTCGACACCGCCGTCGCGGCGGGCAATTTCAAGACATTGGCCACTGCGCTTCAAGCCGCTGGTCTGGTCGAAACGCTCAAGGGCAAAGGGCCATTCACGGTGTTTGCGCCCACTGACGAGGCGTTTGCCAAGGTCCCCAAGGAGCAACTCGACACGCTGCTGAAAGACAAGGCCGCGCTGACGAAGGTGCTGACTTACCACGTCGTGCCCGGCAAGGTGATGGCCAAGGACGTCAAGGCGGGCAAGGTCAAGACCGTCCAGGGCACCGAACTGACGGTGGCCACCGCCGGCGGCGTCATGGTCGATGGCGCCAAGGTCATCAAGACTGACATCGTCGCCGACAACGGCGTCATCCACGTCATCGACAGCGTCGTCCTGCCCAAGTAGGGCGCGTCAGCACGCTTGCTCGGGGACATCACGGCCAGCGTCTGCTGGCCGTTGGCGTTTTTGTCAATCGTCCAGCATCTCGCTGGGCGCGAAGTCGCCGGCAGCGTCCTGCTCGGCCAGGCTGCACTCCATGCCGAAGGCGGTGCCGAGGTCGGCGGCGTCGAACTGCGTGTCGGGCTCGAGGTCGTCGACCAGACGTTGCAGGTGTGACTTCGGCCGTGGCGGCGTGCGGGTTGTCATGGCGCTCTCCCGTGTGGGTTCGGTGTTCGAAAGCGTTCGGCGTTCGTTGTGCGTTTCTGCGAAGCAGTGTGTGCCGCGCCGCGCCGGCGTGAATGGCAGAAATGCACGGCGAAGCTGGCGCTGTTGGGCGTTACACGCGAACCGGGGAGGACTGTCGCCCGCGCGCCTCAGCGGCGGTCGGCGGGGCGGCGTTGTCGCGGCACGGGTGGCCGCGGCTGCATCGCATCGGCCAGCAGCAGCGTGCAGCGCACCAGGTCTTCGACTGCGTCGTCCGCCGTCTCGGCGGGTGGAGCGGCGGCGATCTCGTCGGCCAGGTCGTCGACGTCTTCCAGGTCAGCCGGGTCGAAGTGGGCGTACAACGTGGCCAGCGGCGCGCGCGCGTCGGCCCCGGCGCTGTCCTGCAGCGCCGGGAAACGCTCCAGCGCCGCGGCGAACCCGGCGACCCACGGCAGCACCACCTCCGACGGCGACACCTCGTCGTCGTTGCCCGCGGGCTCGAGCTCGAACACCCACGGATCGAACCAGCGCCGCGCCACGATCGCCCGGCCCAACTCGGCGTGGCGACGGCGCACCAGCGCGTGCAATTCGCTGAGGTCGATGCCCGGTGGCGCCGGCCGGCCGCTGTCGAAATCATGCGTCCAGCGCAGCCAGTCGGCCTCCGGCACGGGCTTGGGTTGCAGCAGCACGCCGACCAGAAAGCCGTCGAGCGCGCTGATGTCCGGCGGCGAAAGCGGCGCGGGCAGGGCGTCGAGCAAGGCTTCGAGCTGCTCGCGCTCGCGGTCGGTCAGGGCCGGCAGGAGGGCCGGGTCGGCGGCGTTGGCATGGCGAGGCATCGGCTCGATTGTCGTTGCCGCACCACCTTTTTCCCACGAACTTGGGATGCCCTGGTGGACGGCGGCTGACTACATTCAACTTGCGCTGTGCCCTCGGGCGCGGCACCGATCCCAACGACGTCCTTTTGAGGACTTACAGCGCCCGGCCGGCAACGGTCGGGCGTTTCTTTTGCTGCCGGCGGTATCTTCTGACGCAAGCGTCCATCGCCGGACCCGACTGCCTTCGTGACCGACCTGTCCGCCCGATCCTCCGCCGCCGACCTTGCCACGACGCAGGCCGACTATGACGCCGGCCGCTACCTCGCAGCACTGCAGCAGGCGCGGGCACTCGATCGGGACGACGTCGGCGCCGCCGCCGACGGCGCCGCGCTGCGCCTGCGTTGCCTGGCCGCCTACCGCCTCGGTGAGCTCGACGAGTCGGCCGCCGCAGCGCTGCGCCTGGTGTTGCTGGCCGAGCGCGACGAGCGCGCGCAGGCATTGCGCTTCGATGTGCTGACGGTGTCGGTGGTGGCCTCGGCCGAACTGGCGCGCTTCGACCAGTCGATCGAGCACCTGCGCCTGGTGCAGCAGGCGGCCGCGCGCGCCGGCACCCACACCGACTTCATGCGCGGCCGCGGCACCATGGCCAACTGTTTCGCGCTGCTCGGCGATCCGTGGGCGGCGCAGCGCCTGCTGGCCGAACTCGTCGGCCAGTTTCAGGCGGGCTCGTCGCAGCCGCGCCTGGAAGCCACCGTGCGCGGCAACCATGCCTCGGTGTGTTTGCAGATCGCCCGCCTGGCGCGCCAGGGCGACGACACCGCCGGCTGCGACGAAGCGCTCGACCATGCGCTGGCCAGCATCGAGCGCACGCGCGAGATCGCCGGCGCGCTGCAAGACCAGCGCGTCGGCGCCTTCGCCGACGTGCACGCCGCCGAGTTGGCGCTGCTCCGCGGCCAGCACGACAGCGCGCTGACGCTGCTCGAAGGCGCCGTCTCCCATGCCGACGCCGCCGGCCTGTGGGCGCATGCGCGCCAGTTGCGCCTGCTCGAAGCCGAAGCGCTGCAGTCGCGCGGCGACAGCGCCGCGGCACTCGGCCTGCTGCAAACCGTCGGCGAGCGCCTGGACGATGGCCACGAGCTCGGCGCGCGCATCCGCTACCACTCGCAACTGCAGCGCGTGCTGGCCGCACGCGGCGACAACGTGAGCGCGCTCGACCATTTCGAGCGCGCCCGCTCGCTCGCCCAATTTCGCCAGTACCGGCAGGCGCGCGCGCAATCGCGCTTCCTGCGCGCACGGCTCGAGCTCGAGCACCTGTACCGCTTTCGCGCCGACACCAACAGCGCGTCCTGGCCGGCGTCGCAACCGGGCGTGCTGGGTTAAGTGCCGCTCGCGCCGAGCGCAGCCATCGCGCGCAGCAGATCCGGCAACGTCACCGCCTGCGTCTGATTGCCGAGCGGGAAACTCGCTGCACCCGAGTGCACGACGAACTTCGAAGAGGCCTTCAGGTCGGCGGCGGCGATGTGAAAGCCCTTGCTGACGCTGGGCGCGCTCGACCGCTTGATCTCGATCGCCCAACGCTGGCGCTTCGGCAGTTCGAGCACGAGGTCGATCTCACTGACGATGGTGCCGTACTTGTCGGCGCTGGTGACGAGGCGGCCGTCGACGGTGCAGATGTAGGCGCGGTGGGTGTGCCCGCTGACGACGAGGTCGACCGCCTTGTCGAGCTTCTTGACGATCTCGACGATCGGGCCGGAGATGCCCGGGCACTGGTTGTAGTCGCCGGTCGGGAAGCCGCCCTCGTGGATCAGCACGACGATCGCCTCGATGCCCT
>CADEEN010000225.1 GCA_902826345.1 uncultured Burkholderiales bacterium
GCTACACCAGCTTCCTGATCCCCGGGCTGGTGATGATGAGCGTGCTGCAGAACGCGTATGCCAACAGCAGCAGCTCGCTGATCCAGAGCAAGATCAGCGGCAACCTCGTCTTCCTGCTCGTCTCGCCGCTGTCGCACTGGGCCTGGTTCGCGGCGTACGTCGGCGCGAGCGTCGTGCGCGGGCTGGCGGTGGGCGCTGGCGTGTTCGCGGTCACGGTGTGGTTTGCGCCGGCACATTTTGAAGAGCCTTGGTGGATCATCGTTTTTGCCGTGCTCGGGGCCGGCATGCTCGGCACCCTGGGCCTGATTTCGGGGCTGTGGGCCGAGAAGTTCGACCAGACGGCGGCGTTCCAGAATTTCCTGATCATGCCGATGACTTTTTTGTCGGGCGTGTTTTATTCGGTTCATTCGCTGCCCGGCTTCTGGCAGGGCCTGTCGCACCTGAACCCGTTTTTCTACATGATCGACGGCTTCCGCCGCGGCTTCTTCGGCGTGAGTGATGTCTCGCCCTGGTTGTCGCTGGCGGTGGTGGGGCTGAGCTTCGTCGTCGTCTCGGCGGTCGCATTGCGCTTGCTCGCTACGGGCTACAAGATCAGATCGTGAAGAAGCTGCCCTACGAACGCATTGCCTTGGTGCTGCAAGGTGGCGGTGCGCTCGGCGCGTACCAGGCGGGCGTGTTCGAAGGGCTCGTCGAAGCCGGCATCGAATGCGATTGGGCGGCGGGCATCTCGATCGGCGCGATCAACGCGGCCTTGATTGCCGGCAATGAACCGCCGCGGCGCGTCGAGCGCCTGCGCGAGTTCTGGAACACGGTGACCGCGCCGCCGCTGCTGCCGGCCACGGCGCCGTGGTGGGCGAGTGCGGTGGAGCAGGGCGGCGAAGCGGCGCGCACGGCGCTCGGCTGGTTCGAAGCCTCGCGCTCGCTGCTCGAAGGCCAGCGCGGGTTCTTCGTGCCGCGCGTGCCGTCGCCCGCCTTCAGCGTGCAAGCCGCGCCGACCGCGCTCAGCCACTACAACACGGCGCCGCTCGCGGCCACGCTCGAACGGCTGGTGGACTTCGACCGCATCAACCACGACGGCGGCTTGCGCCTGACGGTCTCGGCCGTCGACGTCGAGAGCGGCAACTTCGAACTCTTCGACAACCAGCGCGGCGAGTGGGCCGGGCGCATCACGGCCGCCCACATCATGGCCTCGGGCGCGCTGCCGCCGGGGTTCGCCACGGTGCAGATCGAGGGCCGGCACTACTGGGACGGCGGCCTGGTGTCGAACACACCGCTGTCTGCCGTGCTCGACGAAGAGCCGCGCCGCGACACGCTGGCGTTTCAGGTGGACCTGTGGAGCGCGCGCGGCCCGTTGCCGAAGAACCTGCTCGACGTGGAAGAGCGCGCGAAAGACATCCGCTACTCGAGCCGCACGCGCGCGGTGACGCAGCAGTTGGAGCGCGAGCGCCACCTGCGGCGGCTCTTGCGCGAGGTGCTGGAGCGCGTGCCGGCTGCGCAGCGCAAGGGCGACGCCTGGTGCCGCGAAGCGCATGCCCAGGCGTCCGACAAGACGTTCAACGTGGTGCACCTGATCTACCAGGAGAAGACCTGGGACAGCCACCACAAGGACTACGAATTCAGTGCGCTGTCGATGCGCGACCATTGGGCCAGCGGCCTGGCCGACATCCGGCGCACGCTGGCGCACCCGGATTGGCTGGCGCCGCCCGAGCCGCGGCAAACGACGGTCACGCACGACGTGCACCGCAAGTGACAATGACTGCCATCAGAAGGAGCCCCTCATGAACCACCGCCTCTCACCCGCCGCCGATGATGACAAAGGCAAGGACGACAAGCCTGACAACAAAGGCAGCCTGATGGAACAGCTCGCCTTCAAGTCGCGCTTCATCATGGTCTTCGGCGAGATCGACGACAAGATGGCGCGCGCCACCAGCGAGCGCCTGATCCTGCTGGCGCAAGAGTCCGACGCGCCGATCCACATGCTCGTGTCGTCACCGGGCGGCCACGTGGAATCCGGCGACGCGATCCACGACATGATTCGCTTCGTGCGCGCGCCGGTGACGACCATCGGCAGCGGCTGGGTGGCCAGCGCCGGCACGCACATCTTTCTCGCCGCGCCGAAAGAGCGCCGCGTCTGCCTGCCGAACACGCGCTTCATGATCCATCAGCCGAGCGGCGGCGCCGGCGGCCGCGCCAGCGACATCGCGATCCAGGCGCAGGAGATCATCAAGATGCGCGAGCGCATCGCGCGTGTCATCGCCAAGGAAACCGGCCAGAAGCTCGAGCGCGTGCTGGTCGACATCGACCGCGATCACTGGATGAGCGCGCAGGAGGCGATCGACTACGGCCTGGTGTCGCGGGTGATCGCGAAGCAGAGCGAACTGGCTTGATGGATCGTCTTGGCGTTCAGCGCAGCACGTCGGGCACGGGAACGTTCAACGCCAGGCATGACAGGTGCAGCACGTCGGCACCGATCGGCGGCAACGGCGCATCCGCCGATTGCGCTGCATCGAGCCACGCGCGCAGCAACAGCGGTCGTTGCATGACCGACAACCGGCGCACGCGCAGGGCGCCGATCAGCAGGCGTTGATCGGCCGGCACCGTCGGCGGCGCCAGGCCGATGCCGGGGCTGCGACGCTGCGGCAGGCCCATCGATTCGAGGGCGGCGATCGCGGCGTCGTGCCAACGGCCTTGCGCGGCGGCGTCGGGCGACAGCACACGCGCCATGCAGCGCGTGGCCGCGCGAACGGCGTCGGCGTGAGTCGCCAGCGTGCCGCGCGCCGCCGCCGAGCGGGCGGGCGCGAAGGCATTGCGAATGACCAGCGCGCGCCACTGATCAGCCGCCGCGTTGGCGCCCTGCAGCGCGTGGCGGCGCTCGCCCCATTCGCGCAGCAGGCGGCGCTGGTGCTGCAGTGGTGACTGTCGCACGCGTTCGAGCAGCAGCGCCATGACCTGGCGGCGCGCGCTCGGGCGCAGCGCCTGCACTTCCTCGCGCACCGCGTGGGCCACATGCAGGTCCGCAGTCGCAGCCTCGTAGCCGCGCCAGCGCGCCGCGGCGCCCGCAGCTTGCGGATCGATCGCCAGCGCCAGCATCGCCGCCTGCCACTCGCCGATGCCGTACCACTGTTCGATGCGGCGCAGCGCATCGCGCTCGCGCTCGGCGGCGTCGAAGTGCGACGGCTTCTGCGTGGCGTCGTGGCGATCGGACTCAGGCGGTGCCGCGATGTGTTCGATGTCCGTTCGCCCTGAGCTCATCGCAGGCTCTTGCATGCCGCGTCGTGGCACGGTGGGCGCGAGCAGGGCCGCGCCCGGCTCGTCGGCCAGCTCGAGCGCCACCCGATCGGCTGCCAGCAGCATCTCGTCGGAATCGAACGAACGGCCGTACAAACGCGCCAGGCGCTCGGCGAGCGGCGGGTGCGTAGCCAGCGATCTGCGCCAGCCGCCGCGTGGCGCCGCATCGCTCGACAACAGCAGGTGCGCGAGGCTGGCCGCATGCGCGCTGGCCAGCCCCTTGACGCGCCGCACCTGTTGATCCGCGATCTTGCGCAGCGCGCCGCCGAGGCCATCGACATGGCGCGCGAACTTGACGGCAGACGCGTCGGCGAGGAACTCACGCTGGCGGCTGACGGCAGCTTGCAGCAAGCGGCCAGCGAGCCAGCCGAGCGAGCCCACCGCCATCAGTCCCAGGCCGAACAACGCGCCGACATGCCGCCGCCCCTGCTCGTCCGTGCTCCACAGCGACAGCCCCAGACCCCAGATCATTTGCAAGCCCCACACCAGGCCGACCAGTCGCATGTTCAGCCGCGTGTCGCCGTGCACGATGTGGCTGAACTCGTGCGCCACCACACCCTGCAGCTCGGCGCGTGTCAGGCGCTCCAGCGCGCCGCGGGTGACGACGACGACGGCGTCTTCGCCTTGCCATCCTGCCGCCAGCGCATTGATCGCATCGTCGCGCGGCAGCACCCAGGCTTGAGGCGCCGGACGCAGGCCACTGGCGATGGCCATCTCCTGCACCACATTGACGAAGCGCTGCTCGCGGCGCGAGTGCTCGTCGTTGCCTCCGGGCTGCGCAGGGCGCGCACCGGCAAGCTCGGCGACATGCGGTCCGCCCTTGTGCAACCGCATCGATTCGACCCAACAACCGCCGAGCACGAACAGCAGCACCAAGCCGGTGTTGGTTTCGATGAAGTGGTTCGGCAGCCCGCGCGCAAACGGGACGGTGACCCAGTAGATCAGCGCCAGCACCAGATTCACCGCGATGACGAGGCCGATGACGACGAGCACGAACAGCGCGATCAACTGCCGCGTCTGTTGCTCGGCGGCTTCCTGGTGGCGGCGAAAACGCATGGGCTTCGACAGGCTCAGCCCGGAGGGAACTAGGCCAGGTTCACCCGCGGCGCCTCACGCTCGACCTCTTTCGTCGTGCTCTCCAGCATCGCCGCGTCGCGGAAGCTGAACAGCCCGGCGATCAGGTTCGTCGGCGCCTGCTGCGCCGCGTTGTTGTACTCGAGCACCGAATCGTTGAACGCCTGGCGCGCGAAGGCGATGCGGTTCTCGGTGTGGTTCAGCTCTTCGGAGAGGCTTTGCAGCGTGCCGTCGGCCTTCAACTCCGGGTAGGCCTCGACGACGACGTTCAACTTGCCCATCAGCCCCGCCAGCGTGCCCTCGGCGCCGGCCAGCGCTGCGATGCGCGCAGCGTCCATCGGCCTGGCCGCAGCGGCGTCGCTGGCGCTCTTGGCGCCGTTGCGCGCGGCGATCACCGCTTCCAAGGTGTCGCGCTCGTGCTGCACATACTTGCGCGCCACGTCGACGAGGTTGGGGATCAGGTCGTAGCGGCGCTTCAGTTGCACGTCGATCTGCGCAAACGCGTTGCCGATCTCGTTGCGATGCCGCACCAGCCGGTTGTAGGCGGCCAGCGCCCACAGCGCCAGGACGACGAGGACGGCCAGCGTGACGATGGCGGTGGTGTTCATGGCAAGGGTTCCTCCTTCGAAACCGAATGTAGCGGTCCCCGCCTAGAATTCAACCGCCATGACAGACCCCACCGCCGCCGACGTGCGAAATTTCATCGCTGCTGGCCTCGACTGCACGCATCTCGAGGTCGACGGCGATGGCCGGCACTTCTTTGCCACGATCGTCGCCGCGGAGTTCGATGGCTGCACGCGGGTGCAGCGCCACCAGCGTGTCTACGCGGCGCTCGGCGATAGAATGCGCGCTCAAATCCACGCGCTGTCGATGAAGACGCTCACCCCCGCCGAGTGGCAAGCCCTTCCGGCCCCCGCTACGGCACACCACCACCACTGAACCGCCCGCGGCGCGCGCTGCGGGGTTGGTGGCGCGTGCTTGCGAAACAACGTCCACCTGAGCCCCTTGCGGCCCGCGTCGTCAACCGAAAGACGATCATGGACAAGCTTCTCATCCGCGGCGGCCAGCGCCTTCAAGGCGAGATCGCCATCGCCGGCGCGAAGAACGCCGCATTGCCCGAGTTGTGCGCAGCGCTGCTGGTGGCCGAGCCGCTGGTGCTCGACAACGTGCCCCGGCTGCAGGACGTGGCGACGATGGCGAAGTTGCTGCGCCACATGGGCGTGGCCATCGAGCGGCCGGAGAGCGCACCCACGCGCATGATCCTGGATGCGACGCGCATCGCATCGCCCGAAGCGCCGTACGAACTGGTAAAGACGATGCGCGCGTCGATTCTCGTGCTCGGCCCGCTGCTCGCGCGGCTCGGTGAGGCCAAGGTCTCGCTGCCCGGCGGCTGCGCGATCGGCTCACGGCCGGTGGACCAACACATCAAGGGCCTGCAGGCGATGGGCGCGCAGATCGACGTCGAGCACGGCTACATCGTCGCCAAGGCGAAGCGGCTGAAAGGCGCGCGCATCACCACCGACATGGTCACCGTCACCGGCACCGAGAACCTGCTGATGGCAGCTGCGCTGGCAGACGGTGAGACGCTGCTCGAGAACGCGGCGCAGGAGCCCGAGGTGACGGACCTGGCGGAACTGCTCATAGCGATGGGCGCGAACATCGAGGGTCAGGGCACGAGCCGCATCCGCGTGCAGGGCGTCGCCGCGCTGCATGCGCCGAAGACGCAGCACCGCATCATCCCGGACCGCATCGAGACCGGTACTTTCCTGTGTGCGGTGACGGCGGCCGGCGGCGACGTCAAGCTCACCGGCACCTGCGGCGATCACCTCGATGCGGTGATCGACAAGTTGAAGGAGGCCGGCGCGCAGATCGACGAGGGCGACGGCTGGATGCGCGTGCGCATGAACGGGCGGCCGAAGGCGGTGGGCTTTCGCACCAGCGAGTACCCGGCGTACCCCACGGACATGCAGGCCCAGCTGATGACGGTGAACTGCATCGCCGAGGGCAGCGCGGTAATCAGCGAAACCATCTTCGAGAACCGCTTCATGCACGTCAACGAACTCGTGCGCCTGGGTGCGAAGATCGACGTCGATGGCCACACGGCCGTCGTGCACGGCGTGCCGCAACTGTCGGGCGCGACGGTGATGGCGACCGATTTGCGCGCGTCGGCGTCCCTGGTGATTGCCGGGCTCGTCGCCGAAGGGCAGACGCTGGTCGATCGCATCTACCACCTCGACCGCGGCTACGACCGGATGGAAGCGAAGCTGCGCGGCGTGGGCGCGAACATCGAAAGAACGTCTTGATGTTGACGTTCGCGCTGTCGAAGGGCCGCATCTTCGATGAGACCTTGCCGCTGCTCGCGCGCGCCGGCATCGAAGTCGCCGACGATCCCGAGACGTCGCGCAAGCTGATCCTGGCAACGAATCGCGTCGACATCCGAGTGATCCTCGTGCGCGCCAGCGACGTGCCGACGTACGTGCAGTACGGCGGCGCCGACCTCGGCGTGGCGGGGGCCGACGTGTTGATGGAGTCCGCAGGCGACGGCCTGTACCGCCCGCTCGACCTGCGCATCGCCCGCTGCCGCATGAGCGTGGCGGTGCGTGCCGACTTCGACTACGCCAGCGCGGTGCGGCAAGGCTCGCGCATCCGCGTGGCCACCAAGTACACCGTCACCGCGCGCCAGCATTTCGCCGACAAGGGCGTGCACGTCGACCTGATCAAGCTCTACGGGTCGATGGAGC
>CADEEN010000226.1 GCA_902826345.1 uncultured Burkholderiales bacterium
TCAAGGCCTGGCTGGTGATGAACGACCGCATCGCCGCGGCGCAGATCGCTTCGGTGCTGCTGCTGCTCGTGGCGGCGCTGCTGTGGGCCGAGCGGCGCGCCCGCAGCACGCTGCGCTTTTCCGCAACACGCATGTCGGCCGCCGACGGCCGTGAAGCGCGGCCTGTCGTGTTGCGCGGCCGCGCGGCGCTGCTGGCCTGGGTGCTGTGCGCGCTGCCGGTGCTGCTCGGCTTCGTTCTGCCGCTGGTGCTGCTGGCGCATCTGGTCTGGCGCGAGGCGCTGTACGGCGAGGTCGGTTTGCCCTGGGCGCGGTTCTTCCAGTGGTCGGCCAACAGCTTTCAGCTCGCTGCGCTGGCTGCCGTGGTCGCTGCTGCATTGGCGCTGGCCCTCGTCTTCGGCGCGCGCGTGACGTCGCCGCGCGATCCGCGCTCGCGGGCGCTGCGGGCCGGCACCGCGCTGGTCTCGCTCGGCTACGCCGTGCCCGGGGCGGTGATCGCCGTCGGCATCCTGTTGCCGCTCGGCGCCTTGCAGGCGGCGTGGCCCGATGTGCCGCTGGCGGCACCCGTCACCGGCACCGTGGCCGCATTGCTGCTCGCCTACCTGGTGCGCTTCTCGGCGGTGGCGCTGCAAACGGTGGAGGTCGGCTACACGCGCTTGCCGCCGAGCCTGGACGACAGCGCGCGCATGCTCGGTGCCTCGCGCGGCCGATTGCTGGCGCAGGTGCACGCACCGTTGCTGAGGCGCTCGCTATTCGCGGCGATGTTGCTGGTCTTCGTCGACGTGATGAAGGAACTGCCGGCCACGCTGGTGTTGCGGCCCTTCAACAGCGACACGCTGGCGGTGGTGGCCTACAACCTGGCGCGCGACGAGCGGCTCGCCGAAGCGGCGCTGCCGTCGATCGCGATCGTGATGGTGGGTCTGCTGCCGGTGCTGTTGCTGGTGCGCGCGATGAAGCGGTGAGCGGCGGTGGCGCCCCCGGCAGGAATCGAACCTGCATCTAGCGCTTAGGAGGCGCTCGTTCTATCCATTGAACTACGGCGGCGGCAATGGGAGAAAAATCATAGCAGCCGGTTCTCGCTGCCACTCATTCGATCGGCGTTCGTGCAGAGCGCGTCCAGCGTCTGGAATTCCGCTTCACCTGGATGCACTCCCACAGCACACCAGGGCGACGAATCTGTTCGCCAGACCACATCAAGTAGCCCGTGCGGCCGCCTACGGCCCCGGAGGCTACGCCGCCAGCGCCTTCATCTGCGCGTACAGGTCGGCCTTGCCTTCGAAGCCAATGCCCGGCAGCTCAGGCAGCGTGACGACGCTGTTCTCGACGCGCACGCCGTCGGGGAACCCGCCGTAGGGCTGGAACAGGTCGGGGTAGCTCTCGTTGCCGCCCAGGCCCAGGCCGGCGGCGATGGCCAGCGACATCTGGTGTCCGCCGTGCGGCACGCAGCGCTTGGGGCTCCAGCCGTGCTCGCGCAGCATGTCCAGCGTGCGCAGGTACTCCACCAGGCCGTAGCTGAGCGCGCAGTCGAACTGCAGCCAGTCGCGGTCCGGGCGCATGCCGCCGTAGCGGATCAGGTTGCGCGCGTCCTGCATCGAGAACAGGTTCTCGCCGGTGGCCATCGGCTTGTCGTAGTGCTGCGCCAGCTCGGCCTGCAGCGCGTAGTCCAGCGGGTCGCCCGCCTCCTCGTACCAGAACAGGTCGTATTGCGAGAGGGCCTTGGCGTAGGCCACCGCGGTCGGCAGGTCGAAGCGGCCGTTGGCGTCCACCGCCAGGTGCTGGCCAGGGCCGAGCAGCTTGAGCACCGCTTCGATGCGCTTGCAGTCCTCGGCCAGCGAGGCGCCGCCGATCTTCTTCTTGACCACGCTGTAGCCGCGGTCGAGATAGCCCTGCATCTCGCGCGTCAGGCCTTCGATGCCCTGGCCGGGCCAGTAGTAACCGCCGGCGGCGTAGACGAAGACGCGCGGGTCGGCCGCTTGGCCGCGGCCGTAGCGCTCGGCCAGCAGGCGGTGCAGCGGCTGGCGCTCGATCTTCGCCACCGCATCCCACACCGCCATGTCGATGGTGCCCACGGCCACCGAGCGCTCGCCGTGGCCGCCGGGCTTCTCGTTGCTCATCATCGCGGCCCACACGCGCTGCGGGTCAAGGTTGTCGCGCTCGGCGTCGCGCAGCGTGTCGGGCGCGGCCTCCAGCACGCGCGGGATGAAGCGCTCGCGCATCAGCGCGCCCTGGCCGTAGCGGCCGTTGGAGTTGAAGCCGTAGCCGATCACCGGTTTGCCGTCGCGCACGACGTCAGTGACGACGGCCACCAGGCTCAGCGTCATCTTCGAGAAGTCGATGTACGCGTTGCGGATGGACGAACTGATGGGGCGCGTGGATTCGCGGATCTCGACGATTCTCATGATGCGGGGTGGGTCTCGGTTCAGCGTGGCAGCGAAGCGCCGCCGCAGATCTGGATGTCCTGGCCGGTGATCGCCGCGGCCGCGGGGCTGAGCAGGTAGCTGACGAGCGAGGCGATCTCGTCGGGTCGGATCAGGCGGCCGATCGGCGGCAGCACCGGCGTCACGTCGCGCCGCGCCGGGTCGTCGGTCATCGCGGTCTGGGTGGCGGCGGGCGAGACCACGTTGACCGTGACGCCCGAGGCCACCACCTCGGCCGCCCAGCTGCGGGCCAGGCCCTGCAGCGCCGCCTTGGTGGCGGCGTACTGGCTGCGCCCCGCCTTGCCCTGCGCCACCCGGCTGCCAAGCAGCACCACGCGGCCCCGCCCGGCGCGCGCCATCGCGGGCAGCAGCACGTCGGCCAGGCGGATGGCGGCGTCGACGTGCAGGCGCCACATCAGCGTGCCGTCGTCGAGGTTCAGCCGGCCGAGCGGGCCCACGCGCAGCACGCCGGCGGCATGCACCAGCGCGTCGGGCGTGCCGAGCGCGGCGGCGGCGCGCTCGGTGGCCTGGGCGTCGGCGAGGTCCGCTGGCACGTGCGTGAACGCCTCGTGCGTGATCGCGGCCGGCGCACGGTCCAGGCCCGTCACCTGCCAGCCGTCGGCGAGCAGCCGCTCGGCCACTGCGCGGCCGATGCCGGAGCTGCTGCCGGTGACGACCGCGCGCCGAGGCTCACTCGGCACGGATGTTCCCTTCGCTGATGATCTTCTGCGCCTTGGCCATGTCGTCGCGCTGGAACTTGACGATGTCTTCGACCGTGCCGCCATTGACGATCAGGCCCTGGGCGACGAGCTTGTCGCGCATCTCGCCGGCCAGCGCCTTGTTGGCCTCGGCGTTGAGCTTGGCGGTGATGTCGGCTGGCATGCCGGCCGGGCCCCACAGGCCGTACCAGCTGTAGAACTCGTAGCCCGGCACGGCTTCGCCGACGGTGGGCACGTCGGGCAGCGTCGGCACGCGGTTCTTGGACGTCACGGCCACGATGCGCAGCTTGCCGGCCTTGTGGAAGTTCATCGCGCCGAGCAGCGGGTCGACGAAGCCCTGGATCTGGCCGCCCACCAGGTCCTGGAACGCCGGCGCGGTGCCCTTGTACGGCACGATCGTCAGCTCGATGCCGCCGGCGCGCTTGAGCAGCTCGGTCGACAGGTGGCCGGCCGAGCCGGTGGAGCCGATCGCGAAGTTGAGCTTGCCCGGGTTGGCCTTGGCGTGCGACATCAGGCTCGCGATGTCCTTGACCGGCAGGTCGTTGTTGACCGACACCGCCAGCGGCGCCTGCGCCACCAGCACCACCGGCGTGAAGTCGCGGTTGACGTCGTAGGGCGCACTCTTCACCACCATCGGGCCGGTCGTGAAGGTCGAGGCGTTGAACAGCAAGGTATAGCCGTCGGCCGGCGCCTTGGCCACCGCGTCGGCGCCGATGAAGCCGTTGCCGCCCGGCTTGTTCTCGATGACGAAGGTCTGCCCGGTCTGCTCGGACATCGTCTGCGCCAGCGTGCGCCCGATGAAGTCGAGCGTGCCGCCGGGCGGGAACGGGATGACCACCCGCACCGGCTTGTTCGGGTAGGCCTGGGCCCAGGCTGGGGCCAGCGCGCAGGCGAGGGCGGCGGCCGCAGCGGCGCGCAGGAAGTGGGTTCGCTTCATGGTCTGTCTCCTGAGGTTGTTGTGGTGGTTGTCGGTGTCAGCGCTTGAGCAATCCGGCCTGCGCGACGGCGGCGCGCAGGACCTGCATCTCCGCCTCGGTGGGCGCCTCGGTCGGCGGCCGCACCGTCGCGTCGTCGATCACGCCGGCCAGCCACATGCCGGCCTTCATGCGCGCGTGCGCCTCGCCGGTGGGCTCGCCGCCGCCGTAGACCGCGTCCTTCAGTGGCGTGATCACGGCCTGGATCTGCATCGCGCGCTTCAGGTCGCCGTCCTTCACCGCCTGCCACAGGTCGGCGATCAGGTTCGGGATGAAAGTGGCGAAGCCGACCAGCGCGCCGTCCACGCCCTGCACCATCGACGCCAACAGGTACTCGTCGTGGCAGGTCAGGATCGCCTTGGACGGATCGGCCGCGCGCACCGCGGCGATGTCGGCGGCGTACTTGTTCATGTCGCGCTGGCCCACCTTGAAGGCCTGCACCGCCGGGTGGCGCGCGAGATCGGCCATCACCGCGGTGGAATACGACGCGCGCGTCCACGCCGGGTAGACGTGGGCAATGAGGTCGAGCCCGGCCTCCGCGATGGCGTCGAAGTAGTGGCGCACGTGGTCGGGCCGGTAGCCGAAGCGCAGCCAGTGGTGCGGCGGCATCACGTCCAGGCCCGCGGCGCCGGCCTCCTTGGCCATGCGTGCGTGCACCTTGGCGTCGTCGATGCCTTCGCAGACGATCGAGCTGATCACCGGCAGCTTGCCGCGCAGCTCGCTGGCCACGATCTGCGTCACCTGGGCGCGTTCGTGCGGCTGCAGCGAGAAGACCTCGCCGGTGTGGCCGTTGGTCATCACCGCGACCACGCCGCGCTGGGCGGCGAGCCAGGACGCGAGGCGGCGCAGCGCCGGTTCGTCGATGCGGTGGTCGGGCGTGAACGGGCAGGCGATCGCGGGGATGATGCCGCGGTAACTGGCGATGGTCGGCATGAGAATGTCTCCTGGGGCGGGGTCAGCGGGCCGCAGTGTGCGGCGCGGCCCGCCCTATGGGCCAATGCTCTTTTCGCCCCGCTTGATGCTTCTGAGGCACCGCCGATGACGAGGTCCCACTGCCGATGACGATGAACCTGTCCTGGCTGGAGGACTTCCAGGCCCTGGCCGAGAGCGGCAACTTCTCGCGCGCGGCCGAGCAGCGCCACATGACGCAGCCGGCCTTCGGCCGCCGCATCAAGGCGCTCGAGGAGTGGCTCGGCACGCCGTTGTTCGACCGCAGCGGCCACCCGGTCACGCTGACCGAGGCGGGAGAGTGGCTGCGCGGCACCGCGCAGCAGCTGCTGCAGCGCGTCTCGCGCCTGCCCGACGAGGCGCGCGCCGTCGCCGACGCCAGCGCATCCACCCTGCGCTTCGCCGCCACGCATGCGCTGTCGCTGAACTTCCTGCCGGCCTGGCTGCGCAGCCTGGAGGCGCGCACCACGGTCGGCCCGATTCAGCTCGTCAGCGACGTGGCGGCGCATTGCGAGGCGCAGTTGCAGCATGGCCGCGTGCAGTTCCTGCTCTGCCATGGTCATGAACAGGCGCCGTCGGGCCTGGACCCGGCCAGCTTCACCTCGTGCGAAGTCGGGCGCGACGAGCTGCTGCCCGTGTGCGCGCCGGACGCGCAGGGCCGCCCGCGCTTCGACCTCGACGCCGCACCGCGCCGCGGCGCCAAGGCGGCACTGCCGATGCTCGCCTACAGCACGGAATCGGGCCTGGGCCGCGTGCTGCGTTCGCTGCACGGCGCGGCACTGGAGGCACCGGGCCGCGAAGTGGTCTTCACCGCGCACCTGGCCACCGTGCTGCGCAGCCTGGCGCTCGAAGGCCGCGGCCTGGCCTTCCTGCCGACGAGCCTGGTGCGCGAAGACCTGGCCGCCGGCCGGCTGGTGGCTGCCGGCGGCGCGAGCTGGACCATCGCACTCAGCGTGCGCCTGTACCGCCCCCGAGCCGCTTTGAGCGCGGTGGCCGAGAAGTTCTGGGCAGCGGCCAGCCAGGGAGCAGGTTGAGCGCCGCGACGCTCACGCGCGTTCTGGAAATCGTCGAGCGGTCGGATCGGCTTCGTCACGCGCCGGCTGGCCAGGTCGTGCACGGCCGGAGCGTCGGCGCGAAACCAACGCGCGATCAGGCCGCGAGTGCCGGATAGTCGGTGTAGCCCTTCGGCCCTGGCGTGTAGAACGTCGCCATGTCGACGGCATTCATCGCTGCGTCGGCCTGCATCCTCTTGACCAGGTCAGGATTGGCGAGGAAGGGCCGGGCGAACGCGATGAGGTCTGCCTGGCCGGCCTTCAGCGCGCTGTCCGCACTGGCCCGATCGAAGCCTCCGGCCAGGATGAACAAGCCCTTGAATGCCTCGCGAACGCGCAACTTGAACTCGGCCGGCACCGGCGGCGCGCCCATCGCCGAGTGATCCAGCAGGTGGACGTACAGCAGTCCGAGCTGCGAGAGTTTCTCGGTGAGCGCCAGGTACTGAGCCTCGACATCGGCAAAAGCGCCGGTGCTGTTGAACACGCCGTACGGCGAGAGCCGAATGCCGACGCGGTGAGCGCCGATGGCAGCCGCGGTCGCGCTGGCGACCTCGAGCGCAAAGCGGTTGCGGCCGCCGATGTCGCCGCCGTAGGCATCGCTGCGCTGGTTCACGTTGGCGTTCAGGAACTGCTCGATCAGGTAGCCGTTCGCCGCGTGCAACTCCACGCCGTCGAAGCCCGCCTCGATGGCGAGCCGCGCCGAGGCGGCGTACTCCTGCACGCTGTGGGCGATGTCGGCCGCGCTCATCGCCCGAGGAGGGCTGTGCGGCTGCATGCCTTGGGTATCGGTATACATCTCGCCGGGGCAGACCGTGGCCGTCGGCCCCACGACCTGCGCGCCGGCCGGCAGGTTCGCCGCATGGGTCACGCGGCCGGTGTGCATCAGCTGCACGAAGATCCTGCCGCCCTTGGCGTGGACCGTGTCGG
>CADEEN010000227.1 GCA_902826345.1 uncultured Burkholderiales bacterium
GCCGAGACCGGCCACCTGGTGTTCGGCACGCTGCACACCTCGAGCGCGGCGAAGACGATCGACCGCATCGTCGATGTCTTCCCCGCCGCCGAAAAAGACATGGTGCGGGCGATGTTGTCGGAGTCGCTGATCGCCGTCATCTCGCAGACGCTGTGCAAGCTGAAGGACGGCACCGGCCGCGTCGCCGCGCACGAGATCATGATCGCCACGTCGGCGATCAAGAACCTGATCCGCGAGAACAAGGTGGCGCAGATGTACTCCGCCATCCAGACCGGCCAGGGCCTGGGCATGCAGACGCTCGACCAATGCCTGACCGAGATCGTGCGTCGCAACATCATCTCGCCGGCCGAAGCGCGCGCGAAGGCACGCATCCCAGAGAATTTCCCAGGATGATGAGACCCCCCCGAAGCGGCTTCTTCGCCGCCTCCCCCCAGGGGGCTCCGCCAGCGGCCTGGCAAAGCCAGATCCGCGGCGGCCGCTCGGCAGGAACGCCGCGCCTCTAGGCAGCCAATCCGACTTACGCAAACAGAGACCATCATGGAACGCGATCAAGCCTCCAAATTCGTCAACGATCTATTGCGCCTGATGGTCAGCCGCAACGGCTCTGACCTGTTTCTGACCGCCGACTTTCCGCCGGCGATCAAGGTCGACGGCAAGATCACCAAAGTCAGCCCGCAGCCCTTGACCGGTCAGCACACGATGGCGCTGGCGCGCGCGGTGATGAACGACAAGCAGGCGGCGGAGTTCGAGAAGACGAAGGAATGCAACTTCGCCATCTCGCCGACCGGCATCGGCCGCTTTCGCTGCAACGCCTTCGTGCAGCAGGGCAACGTCGGTCTGGTGATGAGAACGATCCCGCAGACGATCCCGACGATCGACAGCCTGGGTCTGCCGCAGGTGCTCAAAGACGTGGCGATGACCAAGCGCGGCCTGGTGATCTTCGTCGGCGCCACCGGCTCGGGCAAGAGCACCTCGCTGGCCGCGATGGTCGACCACCGCAACGAGAACTCCTACGGCCACATCATCACGGTCGAGGATCCGGTCGAGTTCGTGCACCCGCACAAGAACTGCATCGTCACGCAGCGCGAGGTCGGCATCGACACCGACGGCTGGGAAGCGGCGCTGAAGAACACGCTGCGCCAGGCGCCGGACGTGATCCTGATGGGCGAGATCCGCGACCGCGAGACGATGGAGCACGCCGTCGCCTTCGCCGAAACCGGCCACCTCTGCATGGCCACGCTGCACGCCAACAGCGCCAACCAGGCGCTCGACCGCATCATCAACTTCTTCCCCGAGGAGCGGCGCGCGCAGCTGCTGATGGACCTGTCGCTGAACCTGAAGTCGCTGGTCTCGCAGCGTCTGTTGCCGCGGCAGGAGGGCAAGGGCCGCATCGCCGCGGTCGAAATCCTGCTCAACACGCCGCTGATCGCCGACATGATCTTCAAGGGCGAGGTCGGCGAGATGAAGGAGCTGATGAAGCGCTCACGCGAACTCGGCATGCAGACTTTCGATCAAGCGCTGTTCGACCTCTACGAAACCAACCTCGTGACCTACGAAGACGCGCTGCGCAACGCCGATTCAGTGAACGATCTGCGGCTGCAGATCAAGCTCAACAGCCAGCGCGCGCGCACGGCGGATCTGGCCGCCGGCACGGAGCACCTGAGCATCGTGTAATCTGGTGCTTCGCTGAAATCTTCACGGCCTCTGACGAGGCCGTGCTCTTTCTTGGAGCCCCCGATGAGCACCTCGAACCCGAAGCCGTACGCGCCGATCGCTGCGCACGACGTGGCCTTTCTCGGCCTGGGCGTGATGGGCCTGCCGATGGCCGGCCATTTGGCGCGCGCGGGTCACCGCGTCACTGCGTTCAACCGTACGCCGGCGAAAGCGCAGGCCTGGGTCGCCGAGTACGGCGGAAAGGCGGTGGCAACACCGCGCGAAGCGGCAGCCGGCGCGTCGATCGTCTTTTCCTGCGTGGGCAACGACAACGACTTGCGCTCGGTCGTGCTCGGCGAGAACGGTGCGTTTGCCGGCATGGCGCGCGACGCGATCTTCGTCGATCACACCACCGCCTCGGCAGCGATCGCGCGCGAGTTGCATGCGGCGGCACGTGCGCGGGGATTGCACTTCATCGACGCGCCCGTCTCCGGCGGCCAGGCCGGCGCGGTCAACGGCGCACTGACCGTGATGTGCGGCGGCGACGCTGCGCCGTTCGAGACGATGCAGCCGGTGGCGATGGCGATGGCCAAGGCGGTGACGCGCATCGGCGCATCCGGCGCCGGCCAGCTCGCCAAGATGGTCAACCAGGTCTGCGTCGCCGGCCTCGTGCAGGGGCTGGCCGAAGGCATCGCCTTCGGCCAGAAAGCCGGCCTCGACATGAAGCTCGTGCTCGAGGTCATCGGCAAGGGCGCGGCGCAGAGTTGGCAGATGGACAACCGCGGCGCGACGATGGTCGACGACCGGTTCGACTTCGGCTTCGCCGTCGACTGGATGCGCAAGGACCTCGGCCTCGTGCTCGACGAAGCGCGCGGCAACGGCGCCAAGCTACCGCTGACCGCGCTGATCGACCAGTTCTACGCCGACGTGCAGGCGATGGGCGGGCGGCGCTGGGACACCTCCAGCCTCATCAAACGACTGAAGTAGGCCGGTGAGACTACTTCTTCTGGTCGCCCAGGGTCGCCAGCTCGGCCTCGGTCAGCACCTCGAACACGCGCACCACCTTCTGCACGCCGGAAATGCTGCGCGCCAGCTCGGCCGCACGCGTCGCTTCGCGCTCGGTGACGCGGCCGAGCAGGTACACCGTGCCGCGTTCGGTGACGACCTTGACGGCTTGCGATTGCAGATCCTTGGCATCGACGAACGTCGCCTTGACCTTGCTCGTCAGGATGGTGTCGCTGGAGCGCTGCCCGATCGAGATCGACTCCATCACCGCCAGGTCATTGACGGTCGAGCGCACGTTCTCGATGCGCGCGATCGCCTGCTCGACGGCCACGCGGTCGGCTTCGGTGGGCACTTCGCCGGTGATCAGCACCATGCGGTTGAAGCTCGTCGTGTTGACGCGCCCGCGGTCGGCAATGGCCTCGCGGATGCGCGTGCGCGACTTGAGTTCGATGCTCTGGTCTTCCACCTGCACGCCGGTGGTGCGACGGTCGGTCAGCACCAGGGCCGTGCCGACGGCGGCGCCACCGACGGCCAACGCAACGCAGCCACCGAGCGTGGCCGCGACCAGCACGGCGACGGTGATCGTGCGCGTGGCGCGCAGAGCGGAGGAGCGTGCGGTTCGTTCAGCGTTCATGCGGAGTCCTGTTCACCCATCAATTGCAGATCCAGCGCGTCGGCCATGCAATGCAGGACCAGCGCGTGGCACTCGACGATCCGCGCTGCACGCTCGTGCGGCACGGCAATGTGCACATCGGTTTCACCGAGCAACTCGGCGATGCCGTTGTCGGCGCCGGTGAGCGCGATAACGCTCATGTCCTTGCCCAGAGCCGCCTGCACGGCAGCGATCAGCGGCGTCGGCGAGCGGCCGGCGGCCAGCGCGATCAGCACGTCGCCGGGCACGCCGAGCGCGCGCACTTCCTTGGCCAGGGCCTGGTGCGGCTCGGCGCCGTCAGTCAACGCCGCCATCACCGCGCCTTGCTGGCCCAGCGCCAGCGCGGCCAGCGGCGGGCGGTTGCGCTCGAAGCGGCCGACCCACAGTGCGGCCGCATACGGCGCCAGTGCGGACGCAGCGCCGCCGCCGACGATCAACACCTTGCCGCCGGCGGTGATGCAACCGAGCAATGCGGCCACGGCTTGCGCGATCGGCCGCGACAGCACGTCGACGCTTTGCGAGATCAAGTCCGCCGCCTCGAAAAATTGCTGCTGTATGCGCTGCTCAAGCATGGCCGTGGATCATATCGCCGCGTTCCTACGCCGCATCGAAGGCAGCCTTGAGCCATTGCATGCGCTCGCCGTCGATCGCAATCACATCGAAGCGACACGGCGGCACGACAGGCAAGCCAGCGATGAAGCGCTGCGCTGCGAAGACGAGGCTGGCCCGCTTGGCTGCGCCGACGCTCGCCGCCGCGCCGCCGTGCGACGCGCTGGCGCGGGCACGCACCTCGACGAAGACCAGCGTGCCGTCGCGCTCGCGGCAGATCAGGTCGATCTCGCCGCCGCGCGCGTTGGGGCCGCGCGCGACGCGATAATTGCGCACCACCAGCGACAGGCCGGCGCGCTGCAAATGCGCCCACGCGCGGTCTTCGGCGTTGCCGCCCGTGATCTGGCGCGTTGTTGTGTTGCGAGAGTTACCGCGGGAGAACAGAGCCATCGCTGCCTCGAACAGGTCCTTGCCCGCGATCATCGCCGAGGCCGCCGCTGCCGCCGCCGGCGCGCAGCAGCATCCTGCCGGGCTGTATGTCGTGGCCACGCCGATCGGCAACCTGGCCGACCTGACGTTGCGCGCGGTGCACGTGCTCGGCCTCGTCGATGCCGTGGCCTGCGAAGACACGCGCGTGACCGCGGGGCTGCTCAACCACCTCGGCCTGCACAAGCCGCTCGTGGCGCTGCACGAGCACAACGAGCGCACAGCGGCGGCGCGGGTCCTCGATCGCTTGGCACGCGGCGAGCGCGTGGCCTACGTCAGCGACGCCGGCACGCCTGCCGTGTCCGACCCGGGTGCGGCGCTGGTGGCCGCGGTGCAGGCCGCAGGTCACCGCTGTGTGCCGATTGCCGGCGTCAGCAGCGTCGTCGCGGCGCTGTCGGTGGCTGGCGACGCCTCGGCCTCCGGCTTCGCCTTTGTCGGCTTCGCGCCGAGCAAAGCCGCGGAGCGGCGCACGTGGCTCGCCGTGTTGGCGACGCGATGCGACGAGTCGGTCGTGCTGTTCGAGGCGCCGCACCGCGTGGCCGCACTGGTCGAAACGCTGGCCGAGTCGATGCCGACGCGCCGCGTCACGCTCGCGCGCGAGTTGACGAAACAGTTCGAAGAAGTGGTGACGCTGGCTGCCAGCGCAGCGCCTGGCTGGCTTGCAGCCGATGCGAATCGCTCGCGCGGCGAGTTCGTGCTTGTCCTGCACGCCGTGGCGACCCCAGCGACCACCGCGCTCGATGCTGCGGCCGAGCGCACCCTGACCTTGCTGCTCGCCGAGTTGCCGCTGAAGCAGGCCGTCTCGCTGGCCACGGCGATCAGCGGCGCGCCGCGCAACGCCCTCTACGAGCGTGCGCTGGCGCTGCGCGGCGAGGCATGACTCAAGACTTGCGTTCCTGCGCGTCGTGCTTCTGGCGGTAGATGCGCTTGCTGGTGGCGTTCTGCGCTTTCGTCAGGCGCTTTCTCTCCTGCGCGCTGACCACGCCGTCGGCCTTGGCCTTGTCTTCGGCGCGGTTGACGGCGTTCTGCTGGCGGTTCATGCGGCGCGCTTCGCGCTTCGTCAGCTCGCCCGAAGCGATGCCGTTGTCGATGCGCTGCTCCTGGTTCGCCTGGCGCTGATCGATGCGCGGCGTGTCGGCGCCGGCCGCTGATGCGGCGAACGCGGACAAAGCCAGCACGGCGGCGGCAACGGTGCTCTTTTTCATGACGGACTCCTTGGGTGTTCTGAAACGGGATGAATGGGTTCTGCGCGAGGCGCTACCCCACAACGCCGAGCTTGACGCGCAGCACACAGACCTGCGTTGCGCGGGCGTAAAGAACGGTGAAGCCGGACCATCTCCACGTTGCTCGCCGTGCAAAGGGTCACGCTCCTAGAATCTGCCTCATGACTGCTCGCGAACCCACCCTCGAACGCCTGGCCGTTGCCGAATCGCTGCTGCTCGGGCCCTACAGCCTGACCGAGCGCCACCTGGCGGCGGCGCTGGCGACGATCGCCGAGCACCGCATCGACGATGCCGACCTGTATTTCCAGAGCACGCGCCACGAGGGCTGGAGCCTGGAGGAAGGCATCGTCAAGAGCGGCAGCTTCTCGATCGATCAGGGCGTGGGCGTGCGCGCCGTCGCCGGCGAGAAGACCGCGTTCGCCTACAGCGACGACATTTCCGAAGCCGCGCTGCAGGACGCCGCGCGCACGGTGCGCTCGATCGCTGCGGCGGGGCAGAGCCGCCGTGTCAAGGTCGGCGGCGTGCCGACGGTTGCGGCCGCGCACGTTCTCTACGCGCCGACCGACCCGATCGGCACGCTCGACAGCACGCAGAAGGTGGCGCTGCTCGAAAAAGTCGAGCGCCTGGCGCGTGCCAAGGACCCGCGCGTCGTGCAGGTGATGGCCGGCTTGGCGGCCGAGCACGACGTGGTGATGGTGGCGCGCGCCGACGGCACGCGAGCCGCCGACGTGCGGCCACTGGTGCGCTTGTCGGTGACGGTGATCGCCGAGCAGAACGGTCGGCGCGAAGTCGGCTCGGGCGGCGGCGGCGGGCGCTTCGGCCTGGGCTACTTTCAGGACGGCGTGATCGAGCAGTACGTCGATCACGCGGTCAATGCAGCGTTGACGAACCTCGAAAGCCGGCCGGTGCCCGCCGGTGAGACGACCGTCGTGCTCGGCCCCGGCTGGCCCGGCATCCTGCTGCACGAGGCCATCGGCCACGGCCTCGAAGGCGACTTCAACCGCAAGGGCTCGTCGGCGTTTGCCGGCCGCATCGGCCAGCGCGTCGCCGCCAAGGGCGTGACCGTGCTCGACGACGGCACGCTGCCCGACCGCCGCGGCTCGCTCAACGTCGACGACGAAGGCCAGGCGACGCAGCGCACGGTGCTGATCGAAGACGGCATCCTGCGCGGCTACATCCAGGATGCGATGAACGCGCGGCTGATGAAGGTCCGCCCCACGGGCAACGGCCGCCGCGAAAGTTATGCCCATCTGCCGATGCCGCGCATGACCAACACCTACATGCTCTCCGGCGACAAGGACAAGGACGAGATCGTCGCCAGCATCCGGCGCGGCTTGTATGCCACCAACTTCGGCGGCGGGCAGGTGGACATCACCAGCGGCAAGTTCGTCTTCTCCGCCAGCGAAGCCTTCTGGGTCGAGA
>CADEEN010000228.1 GCA_902826345.1 uncultured Burkholderiales bacterium
CGCGACGCTGCGCCGATGCCGGTGGCGCCGCCGGCGCCGGCGCGGTTGTCCACCAGCAGCGGCTGGCCGAGCGCATTGCCCAGGCCTTGCGCGATCGCACGGGCCAGCAAGTCAGTCGCCCCGCCGGCCGGAAACGGCACGACGAGGCGGATCGGTTTGGACGGCCAGGCTTGTCCCAGCGACGGGCGTGCCGCGGCCAGCAGCGGCAAAGCAGCGAGCGCGCTGCGGCGGGTGATGTTCGTGTTCATGCGCCGGATCATCTCGCAAGTTCTCCGGCTGCGCTTCTGGCTGTCAATGCGGCAGGTCGGCCACATCATCGAGCGACTGCGCGATGTAGCGCTTGACCTTGAGCGGCACTTCACCCACGTGAAACGCCATGCGCTCTTCACGCAACCGCGCGTCGAAGGCCGAAAAGCGTTCGAGCCGGCGCTGGTGCTCGATGAAGTTCTCGTCGACGAAGTACTCGAGGAAGCGTCCCGGCTGCGCGGCGTCGCGGAACAGCCCCCACGACAGCGCACCCTGGCGCAGCCGCGCGCGCCGCGTGCGCTGCATGACGGCGGTGAAGGCGGCGGCGCGCGCCGGGTCGATCAGGTACTCCACCGTCACCATCACCGGGCCATCTTCGTTGCCGACATCGACCGCGGGCTCGGGCATGTTGACGATCGGCGCCGGTGAAAAATCCGGGTCGGGCTGCGACTCGAGCGAGCGCCCGCGCAAGACGAGCAGCATCAGCACGCCGACCGCCGCCGCCGCCGCCACCGACGCCGGCACGTTGACCCAGCTCGCCACCTGCCCCCACAGCAGCGAGCCCGCGGCCGAGCCGCCCATCAGCGCCATCTGGTAGATCGACATGCCGCGCGCGCGCACCCAATCGGGCAACACCATCTGCGCCGACATCGTCAGCGAGTTGGCCACCGAGATCCAGGCCATGCCGACGAGGGCCATCGCCGGCAACGCGATCCATAGCGTGTGCACGTAGACGACCAGCACCGACAGCAGCGCATGCGCGATCGTGCCGGCAGCGACGAACTGATCGCGGCTCCAGCGCGCACGCCAGCGCGGGAAGTACAGCGCCGCAAAGATCGCGCCGGCGCCGAGGCTGGCCAGCATGACGGTGAAGGTGGCCGGCCCGCCGCCGTGCATGTCCTTGGCCACCAGCGGCAGCAGCGCCATCAACGCCGTCGATTGCAGGAAGAACAGGAAGATGCGCAGCAGCACCAGGCGCAGCCGCGGCGATTGACGTGCGTAGTTGAAGCCGACGCGCATCGCGCCGAGAAAACGCTCGCCGGGCAGCGCGCTCGTCTTCGGTTGCGTCTTCCACGTCAGGATCAGCGCGAACGCCACGCCGGCGAGCACGGCGTTGAGCACGAAGACGAAGGCTTCGTTGACGGCGGCCAGCATCGCGCCGGCCAGCACCGGCCCGATGACGCGCGACAGGTTCATCGCGATGCCGTTGAGCGCAATCGCCGGCGAGAGCTGATCGCGCGACACGATCTCGGGCACGATGGCGGCGAACACCGGCCAGCGCATCGCCAGGCCGACGCCGTTGACGAAGGTCAGCGCGAGCAGCAGGTTCGCCGACAGCGCGTCGGCCAGCGACAGCGCGGCGAGCACGAGCGCGTTGATGCTGACCCAGAGCTGCGTGCCGGCGAAGTAGCGCCGCCGGTCGACGATGTCGGCCATCGCACCGCTGGGCAGGCCGAGCAGGAAGACGGGCAACGTCGAAGCGGTCTGCACCAGCGCCACCATCACCGGGCTCGTCGTCAGCTGCGTCATCAGCCAGGCGGCGGCCACGTCGTTCATCCACATCGTCAGGTTCGCCGCCAGCCAGGCGAGCCACAACATGCGAAAGGTGCGGCCGTGCAGCGGCGCGAGCGCAGGGGCGGCGGCGAGTGCTGCGAGGGGATTCGGCAAAGGCATGGTGGGCCGTGGCAATGTAGCGCGCCGCCACGAACAGAGACATTGGTCACAAAAGAGCGGGTGCAAGTCAGACCGGCGTCAGTGGCGCTGTCGAGCATGCGATCGCACCACACAAAAGGAGACCCGATGTCCTGTCCCTTCACGCGCTGCGCCTCGTCGTTGATGTTGGCCGCAACGCTGGCGGGTTGTGGCGGTGGTGGCAGCGACGCCGAAGCGTCCGCGACCGCGGCGCCGCCACTGACCGCATCACCGCCGAGTGGCGTGGCGCTGTGGACGCCGGCCGTCACGGACAGCTGGCACTGGCAGCTCAAGGGCGCGATCGATACGTCGGTGCCGGCCACGGTCTACGACATCGACCTCTTCGACGCACCGCAAGCCACCATCGACGCGCTGAAAGCCCAGGGCCGCCGCGTCGTCTGCTATTTCTCGGCCGGCAGTTCGGAGAACTGGCGCAGCGACTTCTCGCGCTTTGCCGCCGCCGAGATGGGCAATCCGCTCGACGACTGGCCCGGCGAGCGCTGGCTCGACACGCGCTCGGCGAACGTGCGGGAGATCATGAAAGCGCGCCTCGAACTGGCCGCGATCAAACGATGCGACGGCGTCGAGCCCGACAACATGGACGGCTACCAGAACGGCTCGGGCTTCGCGCTCGACGCCGACACGCAGCTCGACTACAACCGCTTCATCGCGCGCGAAGCGCGGGCGCGCGGCCTGGCCGTCGGCCTGAAGAACGATGTCGATCAACTGGCCGCGCTCGAGCCCGAGTTCGACTTTGCCGTCAACGAGCAATGCCATGAGTTCACCGAGTGCGACGGCTACAGCGTCTTCACGAGCAAAGGCAAGCCGGTGTTCAACGCCGAGTACCGCGCGGACTGGGCGAGCGATGCCAACGCGCGCGACGAGCTGTGCGCTGCCGCGCGTGCAGCCGGCTTGCGCACGCTCGTCCTGCCGTCGAGCTCGACGGCAGTTTTCGCTACGGCTGCGACTGAGGTTTGCGTTCGCGCAGCATCGGCGCCAGGTGCCGACTGACGAGGTCGAACGGCGCGAGCTGCGTGGCGAGGTCGGCGTTGTAGGCGTGGCCGGTGAACGCGATCACGGCGCTGTTCCGGCAAGACGATGATCGCCTGACCGCCGTTGCCGCGCGCCTGGAACGACAACACCCTGCCCTCGCGCACCGGCTCCAGCCACCAACCCAGGCCGTACCACGCGACGCTGCTGCGTCCGCTCGGATCGATGCGGCTCATCGGCTCGAGGCTTCGTGCGACCCAGGCCTCGTCGACGAGGCGCTGCCCCTGCCACGTGCCGCGCTGGCGCATCAACTCGCCGAGCTTGAGCATCGCCGACAAGGTGAGATGCAGGTGGCCGCCGGCGTCCGTCACGCCGCGCGGCGCCGCCTGCCAGCGTGTGCCGTCGAGGCCGAGCGCGGCGAACGAGCCGTGAGGCAGCGCCGCCTCCTGCGCGGCGGGTTCGAGCAGTTCGATAGCCGGCGGTGCAACGGCGCAGCCCGCCGTCCACGCGCTGCACAGCAGCGCAACGAAGCGCCTCGTCACCACGCCGCGCCGAAGCCGCGTCGCAGTGCGTCGATCTCGGCCTCGTCCAACGGCCGCGGCCGCGGCGTGCACATCAGCCACAGCCGCGCCGTCTCTTCCAGTTCTTCGAGCACCGCCATCGCCGCGGCCGGGCTGTCGTGCCACACATTCGGCCCGAGGCGGTCGAGCATCACCGCGCGCAGCGGCGTGCCGCGTGCGGCGAAGCGCGCGATGCGCTCGGCCACCGCATCGGCGGTGGCCGGGTCGCCCGGCCGGTGGTACGGGATCAGCGGCACATGGCCGACCTTCATGACGAAGTACGGCGTGATCGGCGGCACGATGTCGTCGTCGCTCCACACGCCTTGCAGCGTCAGCGCGACGAGGTGCGTGCTGTGGGTGTGGATGACGCAGTGCGCGTCGGGCGCGGCCTTATAGATGCGCCGGTGCAGCGCCAGCGTCTTGCTGGCGCGGTCGCCGCCGGTCTGCACGCCGTCGGCGCCGACGTGCGCCAGGCGCGCCGGGTCGAGCATGCCCAGGCAAGCTTCGGTGGGCGTGATCAGAAAGCCGTCGCCCACGCGCGCGCTGATGTTGCCCGCGCTCGCATGCACATAACCACGCGCGAACAGCGAAGACCCGACGCGGCAGATCTCCTCGCGCAACGACGCGTCGCCGCTCATGCCAGCGCCGCGAACGCGCGCGTGAAGAAGTCGGCGCCGCCGAAGTTGCCGGACTTCAGCGCCACGTGCACGCCGGGTTTCTCGGCATGGCACCACGGCACACCGGGATCGATCTGCGGGCCGATGCGCAACTGCGTGATGCCCAGCGCCTGCACGCACGCGCCGGAGGTTTCGCCGCCGGCGACGACGAGCTGGCCGACGCCGGCCGCGACCAGCCCCAACGCAATCTGCGCCAGCGCCGCTTCAACCAGCGCGCCGGCCCGCGCTGCGCCCAGGCGCGATTGCACCTCGCGCACGGCGTCCGCGTCGGCGGTGGCGTACACCAGCACCGGCGAGGCGCCGAGCCGCCCCGCAGCCGCTGCCCAGGCCAGCGCCTCGGCGGCCACGTCGTCGCCCGCAGCCAGCCGCAGGGGATCGACAGCGAACGCCGCGCCACCGCGGTGCAGGAAGGCGGCCACCTGCGCGTTGGTGGTGGCCGAACAACTGCCCGAGACGATGGCGCGCGCGCCGCGCGGCGGCGGCAAGGCCGCGGCCTGTGCGCTCGGCGACAGGCCGTGCAGCGCCGGGATGCCGATGGCCAGGCCCGAACCGGCGACGACGAGCCGGCTGTCGCGCGTGGCGGTGGCGAGCGCGCGCAGATCGTCGTCGCTGATCGCGTCGGCGATGGCCAAAGCCGTGCCACCGTCGCGCAGCGCCATCAGCCGCTGGCGCACCGCCGCGGCGCCGCGCGCCACGGTGCGCTGTTCGACCAGGCCGACGCGTTCACGCCGGCACTGCGCCTGCAGCACGCGCACGAGGTTGGCGTCGGTCATCGGCGTCAGCGGGTGCTGGCGCATCGGGCTGTCCGACAGCAACTGGTCGCCGACGAACAGGTGGCCTTTGAACACCGTGCGCCCGTTCTCCGGAAACGCCGGCGTGACGATCGCCACATCGGCGCCGAGCTCGGCCAGCAGCGCTTCGGCCACCGGGCCGATGTTGCCTTGCGGCGTCGAGTCGAAGGTCGAGCAGACCTTGAAGTAGATCTGCTGCGCGCCTTGCGTCAGCAGCCAGCGCGCCGCGTCGAGCGACTGCGCGACGGCCTCGCTCACCGGCGCGGTGCGCGACTTCAGCGCCACCACCACCGCGTCGGCGTCGATCGACGCGCCGGCCGCCGGTACGCCGATCGTCTGCACGGCGCGCATGCCGGCGCGCACCAGGTTGTTTGCCAGGTCGGTCGCGCCGGTGAAGTCGTCGGCGATGCAGCCGAGAAGCAGGCTCATGGCGCGATTCTGCGGTATCGCCAGACGGTCTTCGTGTCCACCCACGCCGCCGTGCGGGTGTTCATCCGCTGGTAGTGCGCCGTCGCCAGGTGCGCTTGCACGGCAGCCTCGTCGTCATAGCGTTCGTAGAGAAAGAACAGGCACGGGTCGGCCGGGTCGCGGCAGACGTCGAACTGGCGACAGCCGGCCTCCGTGTCGCGCGAGGCGCGCGCGTTGTCGACGATCTCGCGCGCGAAGGCGTCGACGTGCTCGGGTTTGATGCGGAACGCGACCACCAAAGCCTCCTGCATGCGGACCTCTTTTCTACAACGATGCGATGAACCGCGGCAGCCACAGTGACAGCGCCGGGATGTACGTCACGAGCAGCACCACGCACAGCGTTGCGGCCATCAGTGGCCACAGGTGTTTGCTGATCTCGCCGATGCCGACCTTGGCCAGTTTGGCGGCGACGAACAGCGTGCCGCCGACCGGCGGCGTGTACAGCGCGATCGCCAGGTTGGCCGTCATGACGACGCCGACATGCACCATGTCCATGCCGAAGTGTTTGGCCAGCGGCAGGAACAGCGGCGCCGACAGCAGCATCGCCGGCAAGGGCTCGATGAAGACACCGAGCAGCAGCAGCGCCACGTTGAACATCAGCAGGAACATCCACGGCTCGGTGGCGACGATCTGGATCCAGGCCGCGAGCTGCTGCGCCACCTGCTCGACGGTGATCAGCCAGGCCATCGCGCCGGTGGCGCCGATGACCAGCATCACCGTGGCGCTGGTGATGAAGGCATTGAGCAGCAGGCGCGGCAGGTCGCGCCAGCGCAGGTCACGGTAATAGAACAGCGAGACGACGAGGCCGTAAACCACGGCCACCGCTGCTGATTCGCTGGGCGTGAAGACGCCCGTCCAGATGCCGCCGATGATGATCAGCGGCATCAGCAGCGCCGGGCCGGCGGCGCGCGTCGCCGCCCAGATCTGCGCCGGCGTCGAGCGCTCCTCGCCGTTGTCGCAGCCGCTCTTCTTGCCGTGCCAGATGCAGACCGCGACCAACGCCAGCGCCGAGAGCAGTGCCGGCACCAGGCCGGCCATCGACAGCGTGCGCATCGAGACGCCGGAGATGAAGGCATAGACCAGGAACGGAATCGACAGCGGCATCAGCAGCGCGATCGTGCCGGCCACGGCCAGCAGCGCCGCCGCGAAACCGCGCGAGTAGCCGCGCGCCACCATCGACGGAATCACCAGCGAGCCGATGGCCGCGGTGTCGGCGATGGCCGAGCCGGAGACGCCACCGAACAAGGTGCAGCTCATCACCGTGACGACACCGAGCCCGCCCGGCAGCCAGCCGAACAACACGCGCGCGAAAGCGACGATGCGCTGGCCGACACCGCCCTGCGCCAGCAGCTCGCCGGCAAAGATGAACAGCGGCACGGCGATGAGGATGAAGGGCTCGACACCGCCGATGAACGACAGGTAGATGGTCTCCAGCGGATGCGACAGGCCGGCCGTGACGATGAGGCCCACCGTCGTGCCGAGCAGCGCGTAGAGCAAGGGCACGCCGGCCAGCGCGAGGCCGAAGAAGACGGCGAAGAGCACGCCGGC
>CADEEN010000229.1 GCA_902826345.1 uncultured Burkholderiales bacterium
TCGCCGCGGTCAACGGCCTCGCTTTCGGCGGCCTGATCGCGGCGATGGGTCTGGCGGTGATCTTCATCTACATCGTGCTGGCCAGCCAGTTCGGCAGCTTCATCCAGCCGATCGCGATCATGGCGTCGCTGCCGCTGGCATTGATCGGCGTGATGCTCGCGCTGCTGCTCTGGCGCAGCACGCTCAACGTCTTCTCGATGATCGGCCTGGTGATGCTGATGGGCCTCGTCACCAAGAATGCGATCCTGCTGGTCGACTTTGCCAACCAGATGAGGAAGAGCGGCTCGTCCGTGCCCGACGCGCTGCTGCAAGCCGGCCTGATCCGCATGCGCCCGATCGTCATGACGACGATGGCGATGGTCTTCGGCATGCTGCCTCTGGCGCTGGCGTTGAACGATGGCGGCGAGATCCAGGCGCCGATGGGCCGCGCGATCATCGGCGGTGTGATCACGTCGACGATCCTGACGCTCGTCGTCGTGCCGGTGCTCTACAGCTATCTGGTGCGCGATCGCAAGCGTCGCGACGTGACGGCGGCGGGTGTGTTGCCTTCGCCGATGCCGGCGGATCGGGACTGACCCGCAACAGCCTGCGGCGCCGTCCTACGAACCGCAACAACGGCGTCTCGCCCACCACCGAGAAAAAGGGCTGCAAGCGTAGCACTGAAAAAGGCCTGCTGATCGCAGGCCTTTTGTTGTGCTTAGCGACGGGTACTCTTACTGCCCCGCGAACTTGAAGTCCGTCTTCGCCGCCTTGCGCAGCGTCTCCTGGAACGCGGTGATCTTCTGCTGTTCCAGCCGCTGCACGACCTGCGGCTTGACTTCGGCGAACGGCGGGAACTGCGCTTCGCGCGTGTCTTCGAGCTTGATGATGTGGTAGCCGAACTGGCTCTTCACCGGCGCGCTCATCTCGCCCTTCTTCAACGCCGTCATCGCCTTGCTGAACTCGGGCACGTAGGCGTCGGGCTTGGCGAAGTCGAGGTCGCCGCCTTTTTCCGCCGAGCCGGTGTCCTTGCTGTTCTTCTTCGCAACGTCTTCGAACTTGGCGCCGCCCTTGATCGACGCGATCAGCTTGTTGGCCTCGTCTTCTTTTTCCACCAGGATGTGGCGCGCACGGTACTCGGTGCCGCCGCTGGTCGCGGCCTGCGCCTTGACCTTGTCGTACTCGGCCTGCGCCTCGGCGTCGGTGATCGGATTCTTCTTCTGGTAGTCGGTGAAGAGGGCGCGGATCAGCAGCGTCTGGCGGGCGAGCTCCATTTGCTGGCGGTACTCGGCGTTGTTCGACATGCCGCGCTTCTCGGCTTCCTGCGCGAAGATTTCGCGCACGACGGCTTCTTCCTTGACGCGGGCTTCGATCTCCGGCGTGGCCGGTTGCTGGCCGCCGCGCGTGGCCTGCTGCATCAGCACGTCGGCGCGCGCCTTGGGCACCGGCTTGCCGTTGACGATGGCGATGTTCTGCGCCAATGCGGCGCCGGAGAACAGAGCAGCCACGGCCAGCGCGGCAAGGGATTTCTGGAACATGAGGGTGTGCCTTTCGGGACTCGTCGGTGGGCCGCCTGATGCGACCGTTGCGGGCCGGTGTGCGGTGTCAGCGCTGTTGTGCTTCGTCGGGCGTGCGGGCCTCGATGACCAGCGCATGGATGCCCTCGGCAAACAACGTGCGAGCGGCATCATAAACGAGGCGATGCCGGGCCACACGCGTCAAGCCGATGAAGCCCGCGCTGACAACGCGGACAGTGAAATGCCGTCCCTCGCGGGCGCCCGCATGGCCGGCGTGCAGATGGCTGTCGTCCTGCACTTCGAGGGCCGAGGGCGAGAGTGCATGCTGCAACACTTCTTGCAAACGGTCTGCGGTGACGCCGGGATTCACGGTTCCTCCTTCGGTTCATCGCGCAGATGTCGGCTCAGGTACAGGCCCTGGCCGAGCGCGAACACCAGCAGCAAGCCCATGATGCCGAAGAGTTTGAAGTTGACCCAGGTCGGCGTGGCGAAGCTGTACGCCACCCACAGGTTCAGCGCGCCCATTGCGGCAAAGAACGAGGCCCAAGCCATGTTCAGGCGCTGCCAGATCGGCTCCGGCAATGTCAGTTGCTCGCCGAGCAGCGTGCGGATCAGGTTCTTGCGCCAGCCCAGCCAGGCCACCAGCAGCGCACCGGCCATCACCCAGTACAGCAGTGTCGGCTTCCACTTGATGAAGGTTTCGCTGTGCAGCCAGATCGTCAGGCCGCCCATGATCACGACCAGCGCCAGGCTGACCCAGAGGATCATGTCGATCTTCTTGCCGCGCGCCAGAAGCCAGGCCACCTGCAGCAAGGTGGCGATGACGACGACGACGGTGGCCAGCAACACCGGCGCTTCTTCGGGCCCGACGATACCGCCGCTGACCATGAAGCCGAAGTGGCTCGTCGCGAACGCCGCTGCCGCCGCCTTGTTCGCATCGGCGAACTTGAAGGCGACGAAGAAAAGAATGATCGGCAGGAAGTCGAACAGCAGTTTCATTTTGGTTTGAAGTCGATGGCTGCCGAGTTGATGCAGAAGCGCTCGCCGGTCGGCTCGGGCCCATCGGGAAAGACGTGGCCGAGGTGCGAGCCGCACTTCTTGCAGCGCACTTCAACGCGCTCCATGCCGTGGCTGGCGTCGCGGATGCGCTCGACGACCTCGGCGCTCGCCGCTTCGCTGTAGCTCGGCCAGCCGCAACCGGCGTCGAACTTGGTCGTCGATTCGAACAGCACCTCGCCGCAGCCGACGCACTTGTATTGGCCGTCGTCCCAATGGTCCCAATACGCGCCGCTGAAGGGGCGCTCGGTGGCGGCGTGGCGGGCCACTTCGTACTGCATCGGCGAGAGTTCTTTGCGCCACTCCTCGTCGGTTTTCTTCACCGGGTAGCGCGGGTCGTCGTGGTCGTGGCTCATGATGAACAGGAGACTTCGAGTTGGGTGGCCCAGGCGGGCGGGAAGGCGGCATCGGCCTCGTTGTGCGGCTGTTCGTCGAACGGGTGCTCGAGAACTTTCAGCAGGCGCTGCGTTTCCGAGAAGTCGCCGTGCTGCGCGCGTTCGATCGCGGTTTGCGCCAGGTGGTTGCGCAGCACGAACTTCGGGTTGGCGCGGTGCATGCGAATGCGTCGTTCGCTGTCGTCGCTGTTTTCGAGCGCCAGACGCGCGCGGTAGCGCTCGGCCCAGGCATCGAACTTGTCGCGCTGCAGGAAGCAGTCGCGCGCGGCGGCGAGATCGCTCATGCGCCGCCAGGTGATCGTGAAGTCGGCGCGGTCTTCGGTCATCAGCTTCAGCAGGTCATCGGCCAATGCGGCGTCGTCGTCGTGCTCGGCCACGAGGCCGAGCTTGGTGCGCAAACCGCTGACCATCGCCGCGGCGAACTCGGCCTTGTACGGTTCGAGCGCGGCCAGCAGTTGCTCGGATGCCGCTTCCTTCGGCCCGTCCACCAACGGCAACAGCGCTTGTGCCAGCGCATGCAGGTTCCAGAATGCCACGCTCGGCTGGCGCGCATAGGCATAGCGGCCCTGATCGTCGCTGTGGTTGCAGACGTGCATCGGGTCGAACGCATCGAGAAAGCCGAAGGGGCCATAGTCGATCGTCAAGCCGAGCAGCGACATGTTGTCGGTGTTCATCACGCCATGACAAAAACCGACGAGCTGCCACTGCGCGACGAGGCGCGCCGTGCGCCGGGCCACTTCTTCGAGCAGCGCCGCCGGGCCGCTGATGCCGGGGAAGTAGCGCTGCGTCGTCGCCTCGAGCAGTTGCTGCAACGCCGCAGTGTCTTGCGCCGTGTGCGCAAAGTGCTCGAAGTGACCGAAGCGCAGGAACGACGGCGCCACGCGCGTCACCACGGCCGCGGTTTCGATCGTCTCGCGGCGCACCGGCTGCGGCGACGTTATTACCGCGAGCGCGCGTGTCGTCGGGATGCCGAGCGCGTGCATCGCCTCCGAACACAGGAACTCGCGGACCGACGAGCGCAGCACCGCGCGGCCATCGCCCATGCGCGAGTAGGGCGTCAGGCCGCTGCCCTTCAGTTGCACTTCCATCGCCCCGGCGGGCGTGTCGATCTCGCCGAGCATCAGCGCCCGGCCGTCGCCGAGCTGGCCGGCCCAGACGCCGAACTGGTGCCCCGAGTACACCGACGCGAAGGGCCGCACGCCGCTCGGCACCTGGTTGCCGGCGAGCACGGCCAGCGCCTCTCGTGTGTCGAGCCAATCGACGAGCCCCAACTCTACCGCGAGCGCCGGGCTGCGCGCCCCCCACGCCGGTTCGCTGACCGCGCGCGGTGGCAACTCGGTCCCAAAGGCCGGGCCCAGCGCCTGCAGAAAGCCGGCGTCGCGCCAAGCCGGCGTCAGGCGTGAGGAGAAAGTTTCAGGGGCGTTCACAGGGCTGTATTGTCCCCTGCTCGAACGGGCTTGCGCCGGGTCAGGGCAATCACGCTTTGACAGCGGCCACGGCGTTTCGATACTCACGCCAAACCAAGGAGACGTCGATGCTTGGCCTGATGCAAGACCAGCCGTTGCTGGTGTCCGCCCTGATCGAATTCGCCGCGCGCCACCATGCGGACGCACAGATCGTCTCGCGTCGCGTCGAAGGCGATCTGCACCGCTATACCTACGCTCAGGCCGCGACGCGCTCGCGCCAGGTGGCTCGTGCGCTCGATCGGCTCGGGCTGGCGTTCAGCGATCGCGTCGGCACGCTGGCCTGGAACGGCTACCGCCATTTCGAGCTGTACTTCGGCGTCTCGGGCAGTGGCCGCGTCGTGCACACGATCAACCCGCGCCTGTCGCCCGAGCAGGTGGTGTGGATCGCCAACCATGCCGAAGACCAGGTGTTGTGCTTCGACATGACCTTCCTGCCGATCATCAAGGCCGTCTGGCCGCAGTGCAAAACGGTCAAGCACTGGATCGCGCTGTGCGACGCCGATGCGTTGCCGGCCGACACCGGCATCGTCGGCTTGCGCGCTTACGAAGAATGGATCGGCGACGAACCCAGTGACTACGACTGGCCCGAGTTCGACGAGAAGAGCGCCTGCGCGCTGTGCTACACGAGCGGCACCACCGGCAACCCGAAGGGCGTGCTCTACAGCCACCGCTCGACCGTTCTGCACGCCTACGGCGGCGCGTTGCCCGACGCGCTCAACTTCTCGGCGCGCGACACCATCTTGCCGGTGGTGCCGATGTTCCACGTCAACGCCTGGGGCATCCCCTACGGCGCGGCGATGACGGGCATGAAGATCGTCTTTCCCGGCGCGGCGCTCGACGGTAAATCGGTGTACGAGTTGATGGAGGCCGAGCGCGTGACCGTCTCGGCCGGCGTGCCGACGGTGTGGCTGATGCTGCTCAACCACATGAAGGCGCAGGGCCTGAAGTTTTCGACGATGCAGCGCACGATCATCGGCGGCTCGGCCTGCCCGCCGGCGATGATCAAGAGCTTTCGCGACGACTTCGGCGTCACCGTGCTGCACGCCTGGGGCATGACCGAGATGTCGCCGCTGGGCACCGTGTGCAACCTGAAGTTGAAACACCTGGCCAGCGACAAGGACGCGCAGCTCGCGGTGCAGTTGAAGCAGGGCCGCGCGGTCTTCGGTGTCGAAATGAAGATCGTCGATGCCGAGGGCAAGGATCTGCCGTGGGACGGCGTGGCCGCCGGCGACCTGCTGGTCAAGGGGCCGTGGATCGTCTCCGGCTACTTCAAAGGCGAGGGCGGCGACCCGTGCATCGACGGCTGGTTCCCCACCGGCGACGTGGCCACGATCGACGCCGACGGCTTCATGCAGATCACCGACCGCAGCAAGGACGTGATCAAGTCCGGCGGCGAGTGGATCAGCTCGATCGACATCGAGAACATCGCCATGGCGCACCCGGCGGTGGCGATGGCGGCCTGCATCGCGCTGCCGCACCCGAAGTGGGACGAGCGGCCGCTGCTGGTGGTGATGAAGAAGCCCGGCACCGAGGTGACGCGCGAAGCGCTGCTGGCGCACTTCGAAGGCAAGGTCGCCAAATGGCAGGTGCCCGACGACGTGGTCTTCGTCGATGCGATCCCGCTCGGCGCCACCGGCAAGATGCAGAAGAACAAGTTGCGCGAGCAGTTCAAGGGCCACAAGCTGCCAGGTTGAAGTTCGGGGTAGTCCCTGTGCGCTGGCGGCGCTTGCATCCGTTAACGTCCCGCTCATTCACATGAAGGAGACCGCAATGATTTCTTTGTCGATGCGCCTTGCGCTGTTGTCGCCGCTGGCGCTGGCCGCCGGCATGGTCTGCGCCCAGTCCGGCCAGACGGTGAAGATCGCCTTCATCGATCCGCTGTCGGGTCCGTTCGCCAATGTCGGCCAGAACCAGTTGAAGAGCTGGCAGTTCACTGCCGAAAAGTTCAACGCCAAGAACGCGGCCGGCGTGAAGTTCGAGTTCGTGCCTTTCGACAACAAAGGCTCGCCGCAGGAAAGCCTGAACGGCCTCAAGGCCGCGATCGATCAGGGCATCCGCTACGTCGTGCAGGGCAACGGTTCGGGCGCGGCCGCGGCGATCAGCGATGCGGTGACCAAGCACAACGAACGCAATCCGGGCAAGGAGGTCGTGTACATCAACTACGCGGCGGTCGATCCGGACCTGACCAACAGCAAGTGCTCGTTCTGGCACTTCCGCATCGACGCCGACACGTCGATGAAGATGGAAGCACTGACGAGCTACATGCAAGAGCAGCCGAACGTGAAGAATGTCTACCTGATCAACCAGAACTACGCGCACGGCCAGCAGGTCAGCAAGTACTTCAAGGAGACGATGGCGCGCAAGAAGCCCGACGTGAAGATCGTCGGTGACGACCTGCATCCGCTCGGCCAGGTCAAGGACTTCGCGCCCTTCGTCGCCAAGATCAAGGCCGCCGGGGCTGACTCGGTGGTCACCGGCAACTGGGGCCAGGACCTGACGCTGCTGATC
>CADEEN010000230.1 GCA_902826345.1 uncultured Burkholderiales bacterium
GCCAGCGGCCAGACGCGCGACTTCCTCGCCGCCGCGGTACAGCACGAGCGTCGGGATGCTGCGAATGCGGTTGCGCACGCTGACCTGCGGGTTCGCGTCGGTCTCGACCTTCGCAAAACGCACGCGCGGCACCTGCGCGGCAGCCTGTTCGAACTGCGGCGCCATCATCTTGCAGGGGCCGCACCACTCGGCCCAGAAGTCGACCAGCACCGGCAGCTCGGTGCGGGTGATGAACTTGTCGAACACGGCGTCGTTCAACGCCACCGGCCGTGGCGCCATCAACTCGGCCTTGCACTGGCCGCAAGTCGGATCGCGGTCGAGATGTTCTTCGGCGACGCGGTTGACCGTGCCGCAGGCAGCGCAGACGAGGTGCATGCTCAACTCCCCGCGCGCGCACCCAGCTTGCGCATGATGTTTTCCATCAGGCACCACTTGGTGAAGCCGCTTTGCAGCAGGTTGATGCCGACGAAGGCGGTGAACGCCAGCCACCATGGGCTGTGGAAGATCGGGCTGCCGGGGATGCCGAGCGCCAGCGACAGCAGGATGAGCGCACCGGCGACGATGCGCACGAGTTGCCAAGAGGTCATGTCGTTGCTCCTTGAAGCGATGAAGATTCAGATGCGGGCCGCGCGATCGCTTGCAAGCGACGGCGATAGGCGATGTAGTAGAGGATCGGGATGACGACCAGTGTCAGCAGCGTCGAGACGAAGATGCCGAAGACCAGCGAGATCGCCAGGCCGTTGAAGATCGGGTCGTCGAGGATGAAGAACGCGCCGGCCATCGCCGCCAGGCCAGTCAGCAGGATCGGTTGCGAACGCGCGATCGCAGCAGAAACCACCGCGCTCTCGAAGGCCATGCCCTCGCGCACCTGCAGGTTGATGAAGTCCACCAGCAGGATCGAATTGCGCACGATGATCCCGGCCAGCGCGATCATGCCGATCATGCTGGTGGCGGTGTACTGCGCGCTCAACAACGCGTGGCCCGGCATCACGCCGACGATCGTGAGCGGAATGGGCGCCATGATGATGAGCGGCGTCAAGTACGAGCCGAATTGCGCGACGACGAGCAGGTAGATCAGCACCAGGCCGACCGCATAGGCAGCGCCCATGTCGCGGAAGGTGTCGTAGGTGATCTGCGATTCGCCGTCCCACTTGATCGAGTAGCCGCGGTAGGGGTCGCTCGGCTGCGAGATGAAGTGCTCGCCCTCGCTCAGCGTGCCGCCACCGGGCGTGGCGATGGCCTTGATGGCAGAACGCATCTCGAACATGCCGTACAGCGGGCTGTCCAGCGCGCCGGCCATGTCGCCGACGACGTAGTTCACCGGCAGCAGGTCCTTGTGATGGATCGGCTGCTCGCGCACGGTGTCGCTCGCCGTCACCAGCTCGCGGATCGGCACCAGCTTGCCGGCGGCAGAGCGAACCGTGAGCGTCAGCAGCGCGTCGAGATCGCCATGGCGCTCGGGCGGCAGTTGCAGCACCGCCGCAGCCGGGTACTTGGTTTCGTCGTGCAGGTACGCCGTGGCCTCGCCCGCCAGGCCGGCGCGCAGCGTCGTCACGATGGCCTGCTGCGGCACGCCGAGCATCGCCGCCTTGCGCCGATCGACGACGAGCAATGTCTTCGGCGCCGCGGCGATCGACGAGTCATCGACATCGACGACGCCGGGCGTGCTCTCGAAGACCTTGCGCACCGCACGCGCCACCTGTTGCCGGCCCGCCGCTTCGGGGCCGTAGATCTCGGCGACCAGCGGCGACAGCACCGGCGGGCCCGGCGGCACCTCGACGACTTTCACGTTCGCGCCGTGGCGCGCGCCGATGGCCTGCAACGCCGGGCGTTCGCGCGTGGCGATGGCGTGGCTCTTCGCATCGCGCTGCTCCTTGGGCACGAGGTTGACCTGCAGGTCGCCGACCTCGCCGCCGCTGCGCAAGTAGTACTGGCGCACCAGGCCGTTGAAGTTGATCGGCGCGGCCGTGCCGGCGTAGGCTTGATAGTCGGTGACCTCGGGCACGTTCGCCAGATGTGCGCCGAGTTCGTGCAAGACCGCGGCGGTGCGCTCGACCGGCGTGCCGGCGGGCATGTCGACGATGACCTGGAACTCCGACTTGTTGTCGAAGGGCAGCATCTTCAGCAGCACCAGGCCGGTGGCCGGCAGTGCGAGCGAGACGAGGATCGCGACGGCGACGCCGAGGCCCAACCAGCGGCGGTTCTTCCGGCCGCGCTGTGCTTCGAGCAACGGCGCGAAGACACGCTCGAACAGCGGCGCGATCCGTGTGGACAAGCCGTGTGCGCCATCGTGCGCCGGCGTCGCCTTCAACCACAGCCGCGCCAACCACGGCGTGACGACGAAGGCGATCGCCAGCGACAACAACATGCCCAGGCTGGCGTTGATGGGGATCGGGCTCATGTACGGGCCCATCAGCCCGGAGACGAAGGCCATCGGCAACAGCGCGGCGATCACCGTCAGCGTGGCCAGGATGGTCGGACCGCCGACCTCATCGACCGCGCCGGGAATCAATTGCACCAGCGGCACGCCGGGCTTCAACGCCATGTGGCGGTGGATGTTCTCGACGACGACGATCGCATCGTCGACCAGGATGCCGATCGAGAAGATCAGCGCGAACAGCGAGACGCGGTTCAACGTGAAGCCCCACGCCCACGACGCGAACAGCGTCACCGTCAGCGTCAGCACCACCGCCGCGCCGACGATCGCCGCCTCGCGCCGGCCGAGCGCGAAGAACACGAGCGCGACGACCGACGCGGTGGCGAACAACAGCTTTTGGATCAGCTTGTTGGCCTTGTCGTTGGCCGAGGCGCCGTAGTTGCGCGTCACAGCGACCTGCACCTCCGCCGGCACGACGGTGTTGCGCAGCGTGTCGATGCGCGTCAGCACCGCGTCGGCGACGCGGATGGCGTTTTCGCCGGGCTTCTTGGTCACGGCGATCGTCACCGCGGGGTACTCGTGGCCGGCCGTGCCATGCCAGACATAGCGCGACGGCACCAGCGGACCGTCGATCACGTCGGCGACGTCGGACAGAAACACCGGCTTGTTGTTCGCCACGCCGACGACGAGTTCGCCGACCTCGCGCGCGCTCGTCATGAACGGCCCCGACTCGAGCGCCACCGCGCGGTTGCCTGCGATCAACTCACCGACCGGCGCACCGAGATTCGCCGACAGCAGCGCGGTGCGCAAATCGGTCACCGTGACGCCGCTGCCGGCCAGCCGTGCCGGGTCGATCTGCACGCGCACGCCGCGGCCGGGGCCGCCGGTCGTCGTCACCTCGCGCGTGCCGGCGACGCGTTTCAGATCGACCTCGACGCTGTGCGCCACACGCTCGATGTCGAACGCGCCGGCGCTCTTGCTGAAGAGTGTCAGCGTGACGATCGGCACATCGTCGATGCCCTTGGGCTTGATGATCGGCGCACCGACACCCAGGCCCTGCGGCAGCCAATCGGCATTGGCGTTGACGCTGTCGTACAGCCGCACCAGCGCTTCCGTTCGCGCGACGCCGACCTTGAATTGCACCGTGATCACCGCCAGCCCCGGCCGCGAGATCGACATCACGTGCTCGGTGCCCGCGATCTGCGACAGCACCTGCTCGGCTGGGCCGGCGACCATCTGCTCCACGTCCTTCGCGCTCGCGCCGGGGAACGGGATCAGCACGTTGGCCATCGTCACGTTGATCTGCGGCTCTTCTTCGCGCGGCGTGACGAAGACGGCGAACGCGCCGAGCAGCAAGCCGACCAGGGCCAGCAGCGGCGTGATCTGCGCGCGCTGGAAGTAGGCCGCGATGCGACCCGAGATACCGAGCTGGCGCACGGTCACTTCACCGCCGCCGTCATGCGCGCAGCGGCCTGCGCATCGATCGCAACGCGCTCGCCGGCGTTCAGGCCCGACAGCACCTCGACTCGCGCGCCGTCGCTGCGGCCCAGCCGCACCTGGCGCAGCAGCGGCTTGTTGTTGGCATCCAGCACGTACAGACCCGTCATCTCGGCTCGGCGCACCACCGCCTGCGCCGGCACCCATGGGCTCGCCGCCGCGCCCGGCGACGGCAGCCACAGGCGCGCGAACTGGCCGGGCATCGCGCCGCTCGAGCCGGGCGCGAGGTCAGCCCGCAGCGTCAGCGTGTGCGTGGCCAGGTCGGCGGCGGGAAGCACCTGCACGCGCGCGGGAGTCTGCAAACGCTGCGCGGCGCTCGGCAACGCCGGGATCTCGACGCGCACGGCTTGGCCGTCGCCGAGCGACATCGCCGCCGACTGTGGCAGCGCGGCGGCGACGCGCAAGGCGGCAGGGTCGAAGAGCGTGGCCAGCGCGCGGCCCGGCATCGCCATCTCGCCCAGCGTCACCGGCACCTCGGACACGACGCCGGCATAGGGCGCGAGCACGACATAGAAGCCGCTGGCCGTGCGCACCGCGCCGGCCTGCGCGAGTTGCGCCGCAGCCTCGGCCTGCGCGGCCTTGAACTCGGCTTCGGCGCGGTCCAACGCAGCGGCGCTGATGAACTGGTCGGCCGCGAGCTGCTTCTGGCGCGCGAACTCCTTGGCCGCCACGTCCAGCGCTGCGCGCGCCGCGCGCACCTGCGCGTCGCCAGCCGCGGCGCTTTGCTCGGCCGCGCGCGCGTCCAGGCGCATCAGCACCTGGCCGGCGGCGACGCGGTCGCCCACCCGGACCTTCAACTCGACGATGGCACCGCTGACCTGCGCCGCGATCACGGTCTGGCGCACGGCCTCGACGACGCCGTCGTAGGCCGTCTGCGCGCCCTGCGGCGCCGGCCCGGCCGTCACGGTGGCCAGTTCGCCCGCCCACGCCGCGCCGGGCACGAGCCACGCCGCGAGCGCCGCTGAGGCCAGCGGCCGGGTCCATGACGACATCTTCTTCATCCACGACACCTCGGTGTTGGCGCGCTGCCGCCGGGATGGACAGCCTGCGCGACTGACTTTATTATTTGCGCAATCACGCAATAATGCAAGTCGCTGATCAAACATGAACGCGAAGCCGGCAGCGGATTCGGGCATCATGGCCAACACGTCAACAGCGCCCTGCGCCCGCATGCAAAACCTCTCTGCCGAAGCCCTGGCCCAGGTGGCGGCCTATTTTCAGGCGCTCGCCGAGCCGGCGCGCTTGCGCTTGCTCAACCTGTTGCGCGGCAGCGAGCGCAGCGTCGGCGAACTGGCCGAGGCCACCGGCTACAGCGCGGCCAATGTGTCGCGGCACCTGGCGCTGTTGGCCCAGCACGGCCTGCTCTCGCGCGAGGTCCGCGGCACCAGCGTCTTCTATGCCATCGCCGACCCCGCGGTCTACGAACTCTGCAACCTGGTCTGCGACAACCTGGCGCGGCGCTTCGAGCGCACGGCGCCGCAGCGCGCCGCGTTCGCTGGCACGCCGCGGCGACGGACGGCGAAGGCGCGCTGATACGGCATTGCATGCAGATTCCGGCGAATCGCATTCATCGTGCCGATGTTTCCGGGCTGCGCGCGGGCCAGTGCGTTGATCGCGACCGCATAGTGCGGAATGGCCTCGACCTGAGCGCCCTTGTTGAACAGATTCACGGCTCGCGCAGCTCAGCAGATCACGTTGCCGATCGGCGGGTGAGACGCTGAAACCAGCGACGGGGCGCCGAAGACCGACGAGCGATCCCACCACGTTCCCGCAACCGAGACCGTGACCTTCTTTTTCATGCTCATTCGTACCGACAAATGCAAAGGGCCCGGCATCTCTGCCAAGCCCTTGTTTCATCTACCGAATTTGGTAGGCGCGATTGGACTCGAACCAACGACCCCCACCATGTCAAGGTGTGAGAACGGGACTTTCTGGGATGTCCTAAGACGTTGTTTTCATAGGAGAAAATGCTTTCTCTCGTCCCAAGGCAGCTCGTAAAATTCACCTCGGTTTTTCGTACTTTTTTCGTACTTGGAAGCCGAGCCCCAACATGGCCGCACGCATCGACACGGTCGCTTCACGCGAGAAGCTCAAGCCTCGCAGGGAGCCGCATTGGCAGCGCATTCGCAAGGGCTGCTTCGTCGGCTATCGGAAGATGACGACCAGCGGGCACGGCGCATGGTTGGCTCGCGCTCGTGACGACGAATCCGGCGCAAAGCAGGTCTTCAAGCCGCTGGGTGAATTCGGCGCTCTGGCGGACCACCTTCGCTTCGATGCAGCGGCGAAGGCGGCCTTGGTGTGGTTCGATCACCTCGGGCGCGGCGGCTCCGCCCGCTCGTCGACTGTGTCTGAGGCATGCGCTCGGTACGTGCGGCACATGCGCGCCACCAAGTCAGAACGCGCGGCCAACGACGCACAGGCGCGTTTCAAGAACTACGTACTGAACAACGTCAAGCTGGCAGCAACCGAGCTGACAAAGCTCACGCCGTCGCAGCTCGAAGTCTGGCGCCGGTCTCTGCGAGAGCTGCCGACGCGTAGCGGAGCGCGCCGCGGCGAGCAACGTTCGGACAGTACGTTGAACCGAGACATGACCTGCTTTCGCGCCGCAATGAACCTCGCCTACATGGATGGCCTGCTGACGACGGACTTCGCGTGGCGCAGCAAGCTCCGACCCATCAAGAACGCCGACCGACGCCGCGAGCTGTATCTCGATCGAGCACAGCGCCTCGAGTTCATCCAGACGGCGCCCGGCGACCTCGCGGCCTTCCTGCGTGGCCTGTGCCAGCTACCGCTGCGACCTGGTGCCCTTGCCAAGCTTCAAGTTGGCGACTTCGATCGGCGCTTGAAGGTACTCAGGATCGGTCAGGACAAGAGCGGCAAGGATCGACGCATCAAGCTGCCCGATGTGACGGCGAAGTTCTTCGAGGCCGCCGCGAAGGACAAGCTGCCCACCGCACCGCTGCTCTCGCGCGCAGACGGCAAGGCGTGGGACAAGGATGCCTGGAAGTGGCCCATCAAG
>CADEEN010000231.1 GCA_902826345.1 uncultured Burkholderiales bacterium
GGGCGCAGGCGGGGACGGATGCCCAAGGCCACGCGGTCTTGCTGATGGCGCAGGACCGTTCGCGCTGGGACCGCTTGTTGATCCGCCGCGGCCTGGCCGCGCTGACACAGGCCGAGCGACTGAGTCGGCAGCGCCCGCTCGGCGCCTACGCGCTGCAGGCGCAGGTCGCGGCCTGCCATGCGCGCGCCGCTCGCGCCGAAGAAACCGACTGGGCGCTGATCTGCGCGCTCTACGACGCACTGCTCGTCGTGCAGCCGTCGCCCGTCGTCGAGTTGAACCGCGCCGTGGCGATCGGCCAGGCGCACGGGCCTGCCGCCGCACTGCCGCTGGTGCAGGCGCTGTTTGCACAACCGCAACTGTCGAACTACCACCTGCTGCCCAGCGTGCTCGCCGATGTGCTGACGCGCCTGGGCCGCCACGACGAGGCGCGCGTGCACTGGCAACGCGCGGCCGACCTGACCCGCAACGCGCGCGAACGCCACCTGCTGCTCGAAAGAGCCAAGCAGTGCGAGCGCGCGCACAACACCCCGCCTGAAGGAGGCAACCCATGAGCGTTTATGTCGATGGCTACGTCATCCCCGTGCCGAAGAAGAATCTGGCCGCCTACAAGCGCATGGCGCGCAAGTTCGATGCCTTGTGGATCAAGCACGGCGCGCTCGAAGTCCACGAGTGCGTGGCCGACGATGTGAAGCCCGGCAAGCTGACGTCGTTTCCGCAAGCCGTGAAGTTGAAGCCCGGCGAGGTGGTGGTCTTCGCCTGGACGATCTACAAATCACGCCGCCACCGCGACAGCGTCAACAAGAAGGTGATGGCCGATCCGATGATGGCCAACGTCGATCCGAAGTCGATGCCCTTCGACGGCAAGCGCATGTTCTGGGGCGGCTTCAAGGAGATCGTGTCGGTGAAGGCCTGAGGTCGGTGGCGGAGCGAACGCGATTAGGTGTCAGCCGTAAGTCGGATACCGCGCCGCGATCCGCTGCACGGTCTCAGCCACCCGGGCCTCGGCCGCGCCGTTGTCGCCCGAACTCACGCGCAGCCCTTCGAGCACCTCGGCGATCAGATCACCGAGAACTTCGAAATCGACGACGCCCAGACCCCGCGTCGTCGCCCCCGAGACGCCGAAGCGCAGCCCTGACATGACGCGCAGATCGGCGCTGTCCGACGGGATCGGATTCATGTTGGCGACGATGCCGGCGCGCTCCAGGCTCTGCGCGGCCGGTGCGCCCGCGAGGTCCTTGGCGCGCAGATCGACCAGCATCAGCGGCGTGTCGGTGCCACCACCGACGAGGTCGAAGCCGTGGCGCTGCAGCCGGGCCGCGAGCGTGCGCGCATTGGCCAGCACGGCAGCGGCGTAGCGCGCGAACTCGGGCCGCAAAGCCTCGCCGAGCGCCACCGCCTTGGCGGCGACGATGTGCAACGACGGCGTGCCCTGCAAGCCGGGAAAGACGGCGTTGTTGATGCGCTTCCTCGAGCCCTCGTCGTTCCACAAAATGATCGCGCCGCGCGGCCCGCGCAGCGACTTGTAGGTGGTCGTCGTGACGATGTCGGCGTGCGGAAAAGGCGACTCGTGCGCGCCGCCGGCGACGAGGCCGGCGAAGTGCGCCATGTCGACGAGCAGCTTCGCGCCGCCGACGTCCGCGGCGCGGCGAAAGGCCGCGAAGTCGAGCGCACGCGGATAGGCCGAACCGCCGGCGATGATCAGCTTGGGCCGGTGCTTGCGCGCGAGGTCGATGACCTGGTCGTAGTCGATCAGCCCGCTGCTTGCGTCCACGCCGTAATTGATGACCTCGAACCACTTGCCGCTGAAGTTGACCGACGCGCCATGGCTCAGGTGACCGCCGGCGTTGAGGTCCATCGCCACGATGGTCTCGCCGGGCTCTGCCACCGCATGCAGCACGGCGTGGTTGGCCTGGCTGCCCGAATGCGGCTGCACGTTGGCGAAGCGGCAGCCGAAGAGCTGGCACGCTCTCTCGATCGCCGTGCGCTCCACCACATCGACGTTCACCGCGCCGGCGTGATAGCGCTTGCCGGGCAAGCCCTCGACCGTCTTGTTGGTGAGGATCGAGCCCTGCACGTCGAGCACGGCGCGGCTGACGATGTTCTCCGAAGCGATGAGCTCGATCACGCCCCGCGTGCGCGCCTTCTCGCGCTCGATCGCCTCGGCGATCACGGCGTCGGTCAGCAGGACGCCGGCGGTGAAGTAGCCGGGTGGGAGAAGAGAGGCTGGGGGCATGGTCGGGCGTCCTCGACGGCTCATCACTCAAGGAAATGCTTGCCGCCGAGCGCCGGGAATTGCTCAAGGCGCTCTGCGGTGCCGTCCCCGTATCGATCCGCGAGGCGGCGCAACGCGTCGAGTGCGCTCACGCGAGCTTGGCTAGCGAGGCGCCGACTGATGCTCGCGGCAATACTGCAGCCCGCCGAACCGGCTTTCGTTGTTCCAACAGTACTTGCCTTCGGCAAACGTGATCTTGGCTCCACACGTTGCGCACACCAGCTTTCGCGATGTCGATGCATTGGTTTGACTTGCCTGCTTGTTCGAGTCCGCAAACTCGGTAGCCATCGCTGCCGACCATCGCGCCACCGTCGCGGCGGGCTTGTCCGGCGCGCGGGGCTTCATAAATTCTGGAAGCGCCAGCAAATCGATAGGCCGGTGCTGACGAACCAGCATCTGCGCGAACTCCGCGATCGTATCGGCGCCGCGAGCATTGAAGATAGACCCGAAGACCGAACCAACGCCGGCCTGTTCCTGAAAGCGCTCATGCCACGAGCGGAACTGATCCGCCTTGATCACGTTGCTCGTATCCAGCTTCTTCGCGGATGGCCTGTGGATGATCGAACCAGGATGGACGAGAACGCAGTGGTGGATTTGCGCTGCGCCGCCATTGCGGCCCCGTATGCCTAGGGCGTCGAACAGCTTTCTCAAAGGGCCTTCGTGCCGTCGGCTCTGCTCCATCGGCGACGGAATGCCGAACACGCGCTCGCCCGGGTATTCGACCGAGAACTCGCCGAACTCGTTGATGCGCAGATTGCCGTTGAAGTTTTTTGTTTCGAGCAAGTACACGAACATGCTTCGCGTGATGATCATGTGGTCGATCTGCACCACGTCGCCATCAACGTTGAAACGCAAGTCGTGCAGCACAGCTCGATGCAGATCGTCTTTTAGATAGTTGTTCAGGTAGTGTGCTGCGTCTCGCTCCCCCGCAATACCGCGCTTGGTGCGATGAAGCTCATCGCGCAGCCACTCTTGTTGGCGGCGATCGAGCAAGGGTGATCGCTGCAGCTCTTCGAGAAGTGCGAGCCGTTTCGACTTGTCGTCGGCGGACTTGATCAGCAAATCGGACTCCTTGTGTGGCCAGAATCATGCCGTGGAAAAGGCAGGTTGTGAACGGGAGTCTCTCGCCCACAATCGGCTGAACGAACCATCGGAGCCTGCCCCATGAAAACCAAAGCCGCCGTCGCCTGGAAAGCCGGCGCCCCGCTGACCATCGAGACTGTCGATCTGCAAGGCCCGCGTGAGGGCGAGGTGCTGGTCGAGATCAAGGCCACCGGCATCTGCCACACGGACCAGTTCACGCTCAGCGGCGCCGACCCGGAAGGATTGTTCCCGGCGATCCTCGGCCACGAGGGCGCGGGCGTGGTGCTGGAGTGCGGCGCCGGTGTGCCGTGGCTGAAACCCGGCGACCATGTGATTCCGCTCTACACGCCCGAGTGCCGGCAGTGCAAGTTCTGCCTGTCGCGCAAGACGAACCTGTGCCAATCGATCCGCGCGACGCAGGGCAAGGGGCTGATGCCGGACGGCACGTCGCGCTTCTCGATCGACGGCCAACCGATCCTGCACTACATGGGCACGAGCACGTTCGCCAATCACATCGTCGTGCCGGGCATTGCGCTGGCGAAGATCCGCGAGGACGCGCCGTTCGACACCGTCTGCTACGTGGGTTGCGGCGTCACCACCGGCGTCGGCGCGGTGCTGTTCACGGCCAAGGTCGAAGCAGGGGCGAACGTGGTCGTCTTCGGCTTGGGCGGCATCGGCCTGAACGTGATCCAGGGGGCGAAGATGGTCGGCGCCGACAAGATCATCGGCGTCGATCTGAACCCGCAGCGCGAAGCGATGGCGCGGCGCTTCGGCATGACGCACTTCGTCAACCCGAAGGACGTGGGCAACGTCGTCGATCACATCGTGCAGCTCACCGACGGCGGCGCCGACTACAGCTTCGAGTGCATCGGCAACGTGCAGGTGATGCGCCACGCGCTCGAATGCACGCACAAGGGCTGGGGGCGCAGCATCATCATCGGCGTCGCGCCGGCGGGTGCGGAAATTTCAACGCGGCCGTTCCAGCTCGTCACCGGCCGCAAGTGGGAGGGCTCGGCCTTCGGCGGCGCGCGCGGCCGCAGCGACGTACCGCGCATCGTCGATTGGGTGATGGACGGCAAGCTCGACATCGACCCGCTGATCACGCACCGGCTGACGCTGGAAGACATCAACGAAGGTTTCGCGCTGATGGAGCGCGGCGAGTCGATCCGCTCGGTGGTGATTTTCTAGCGCGTGACGAGAAAGACCTGCTCGTAGCCTTCGTCGCTGAGCCGGTTCACCACCAACGCCGCCCCCTGCAGGTTGCTGCCGCTGATGAACACGGGCGCGTCGAGGCCGAGGTGGCGGTCGGCGCGAAAGCCCTCGACGGCCTCGATCGCCGACGACACCGCGTTCTCGTCGCAGCAGCCGGCATCGAGCCAGATCACCGCGCCGTCGAGTTCGGCGCCGAGCGCCAGCGCCTGGTCGCGCGTGGCGTACAGCGCGACCTGCGTGCGCGCGAGCGGGTCTGTCGGCACGGCATCGGGCAAGGCCGGCTGCGGCGTGCCGTCGATGCCCAGCAGCGGCGGCAGGCTGGCGACGCGCGGCGCCGGCGGCGCGTCGGGCGCCGCGGCGATGCCGATGAAACGGTACGGGCTGCACAGCAGCGCCACCGCCGCGAGCATTGCCGCGGCGACGGTGCTGCCGGTGACGATGTGAACGGTGCGCATGGCGGGCTCCCCTGACGGCGCGCGGGTGCTGCCGTCTTACTTTCAGTCTGGGCTACACGAGCCCGCTGTGAAAGTGCAACGCGTGGGGGATACGTCCTTCGAATTGGGGACAAGGGCCTGTTGACGCTACGGGAAGGGGGTCGCTCAGGCCCAAGAGCGGCTCGTCCGACAATGCGCCCATGACAAACCCTTCACCCGATGCCGCGGCCGGCGCCGCGTGGGAGCTGCTCGCCGAGCACGGCTCGTTCGGCGGCGTGCAGCGCTTCCATCGCCACGCGTCTGCCGAGATCGGCCTGCCGATGCGCTTTGCGCTCTACCTGCCGCCGCAGGCTTTGCAGGGCCAGCGTGTGCCGCTGGTCGTCTACCTTGCCGGCCTGACGTGCACAGAAGAAACTTTCACGATCAAAGCCGGCGCGCAGCGCATGGCCGCCGCGCTCGGCCTGGCGCTGCTGATGCCCGACACCAGCCCGCGCGGCGCCGACGTGCCCGGCGAAGCCGAGAGCTGGGACTTCGGCGTCGGCGCGGGCTTTTATCTCGACGCCACGCGCGCGCCGTGGTCGCGCCACTGGCGCATGGAAAGCTATCTGATGAACGAATTGCTGCCGCAGGTGTGGCGGCACGCGCCGCTGCAACGCGAGCGCAGTGGCCTGTTCGGCCACTCGATGGGCGGCCACGGCGCGCTGACACTCGCGCTGCGCCACCCCGGCGTGTTCGCCAGCGTCTCGGCGCTGTCGCCGATCTGCGCGCCGACGCAGTGTGCGTGGGGGATCAAAGCCTTCAGCGGCTACCTCGGCGAGGACCGCAGCGTGTGGCCAGCGCACGATGCGAGCGAGCTGATGCGCGCGCAGCCCAGCGCGCCGTACCCGCGCGGCATCCTCGTCGACCAGGGTTTGGCCGACAAGTTTCTCGCCGAGCAGCAGTTGCTGCCCGAGGCCTTCGAGGCCGCCTGCGCCGCGGTCGGCCAGCCGCTGACGCTGCGCCGCCACGCCGGCTACGACCACGGCTACTACTTCATCGCGACGATGGTCGAAGACCACCTGCGGCACCATGCGCAGCACCTCGACAGGAGTGCAGCATGAACGACGACGACCCGCATGCGCGGCGTCGCAGCGCGCGGCGCTACGCCTTGCAATGCGCAGTGGCGGCGCTGCTCGCGCCGGCGGCGGCCGCTGCGGCGGTGTTGTCCGACGACGAGGTGCGTGCGCTGCGCAAGGTCATCGAGGCGCAACTCGCCGCCTTTGCCGCCGGCGACGCCGAGCGCGCGTACTCGTACGCCTCGGCCGGCATCCGCAGCCAGTTCGGCGACGCCGCGGCCTTCATGGCGATGGTGCGCGCGGGCTACCCGATGGTGATCCGGCCGGCCACGGTGACCTTCTTCCAGCCGTCGCGGATCGACGGCAAGACGGTGCAGCAGCGAGTGCAGGTGCGCGACAGCGCGGGCCGCCTGTGGCGGGCGATCTACCAGCTCGAACAACAGGCCGCGGACGGCTGGCGCATCAGCGGCTGCGTCGTGCAGCCGGACAGCGGCAAATCGCTGACCGCCGCATGAGCGCCAAGCCCACGCCGCGCGCTGCCGCCGAGCGCTGGCAGGTCGATGCCGGCGACGCCGACGTGGCCACACTGCACATCCCGCCGGCGCAGGACCGCGCTCGCCGCTTCGACATCGACGCGCGCTTCATCGTGTTGTGCCCGTCCGACGGCGTCGGCGCGTGGCATGCGATGACGGTCGAGGTCAACGGACAGCGTGAATGGTCGCGCCAGATCGCCACCAGCAACCCGGGCCAGAGCGACAGCCTCGACCATCACTTCCGCATCGAGCTGCCCGTCGGCGCCGGCTTGCGCGTGCGCGCGTTGACGCCCGTGCACGGC
>CADEEN010000232.1 GCA_902826345.1 uncultured Burkholderiales bacterium
CAGGATGCGCGTCACCAGAGAGGACTCCGTCGAGTGGCCGCTCGGGAACGCGGCGTGGCCGGGCGTGTCGATGATCGGCAGCACCAAGGGTGAGTAGGCGGCCGGACGCGGACAGGCGAACTCGTGCTTGAGCCGGTAGTACATCGCCGAAGCCATTTGCAAGGCACAGCCGAGCAACTCGAGGGTGCGCGGATGCCGTGATGGCTGCAGCCCCACCGGCGCGCCCCACAGCGCCCAGGGCACGCCGGTCTGAGACAGGATCTCCTCGAACTTAGCGTCGCGGACTTTCACGTCGTCGAGCACCAGACGCGTCTGCTGTGCGAACGCCTCGCTGCCCGGCCGCGTGAGCGCCACCAGCGGCACACTCACCGCTTCCGCGCCGACGAAGTGGGTGTGGGTGATCGTCACGGTGTCGCCCTCGTTCGACAGGCGCAGCGACGACAGCAGCGCCTGCGTCATCGTGGCGGCGCGCACATGCGGTGCCCAGCGCATCAGCGCCGCCGCGTTGCCCACGGCCGGATAGGGCGTGCGCAGCGCGGGGCCGTCGGGCGCCTCGTTGCCGCGGACCGTCCACGCCGGCTGTTGCTCCCAGGCCGGCAGCACGTGTGCACCGCGGGTCTTGATCTGCGCGCGCGCCATCAGGCCCGGATCGGGCGTCGCGGCTGCCGTGTTGCCGGACCCACCCGACCATCCACTCCATCCGGACCATCCGGACCAGCCGGACCAGCCGGACCAGCCGGACCAACCACTGAATGAACTCATGCTCGGCTCCTTGTTGTCGCCGGCCCCGTGCCGGATGGCGAATCGAAGATCACTCGGGCACGCCGGCCTCGCGCAGCGCGCGCGCAAATCGTTGGCCGACCTCGAAGTCCGCGCCCGGTGCGCGCGCCAGGAATCGCTGCACCGTGAACTCGGGTTCCAGCGTCAACAGCCGCGTCACCGTGGCGCGCGCGGCATCGACCTGGCCATCGAGCGTTTGCGAAAGGGCCAAAACGCGCAGCGTCGAGGTGTGCAGGCAGTTGACGGCGAGCGAGCGTTCGGCGAGTTCGATGGCTCGCTCGTAACGGCCCGCCGTGGCTGCGGCCGAGGCGGCCAGCGAGTCGTAGTAGTACTTCATCGGGTCGAGCGGCGACAACGCCAAAGCGCGTTCGGTGTCGTTCACACCGGCTTCGGCCTGACCACGAAACGCGTGCAACATGCCTTTGTGCAACCACGCCTGCGAATCATTCGGGTTGACGGTGACGGCTTTCTCGTAGAGTGCGGCGGCCTCATCGAGGCGGCGCAGGAAGTGCACATGCACCAGCGCGTCCATGGTCAGGGCGAGCGAGTCCTCAGGGTCGGCATCGAGCGCGCGCTGCGCGCAGTCTCGCGCGCGGACCGCCGTTTCTTGCGGGTTCAAGACCCACCCTTGCTGCGCACGCAAGACGTGCCACTGCGCGAGCCAAGCTTGTGGACTCGGATGACGCGGCGCTCGATCTGCCGCCGCCTGAAGCAGATCGTGCGCGCGATCGAAGTCGCGGCGACCCATGCGATGCAGCAGCGTCACGCCGCCGAACAGCAGCGCATAGGTCTCGAGCGACGGCAGCTCGCTGCCGCGCACACGTCGCAGCACGTGCGACACAACCGCTCGTGTCGTGCCCTCGATCAGCGTGCCCACGAGCGGGCACTGCCAGGCCAACAGCCCACGGATCGATGCGTTGCCGCTGTGCGCCCAGACGACCGCGCCCGATCGGGCATTGGCCAACTCGGCCACGGCGGTGTACTGCGAACCATCGTGGACCAAGCGACCCGACAACACGTAGTCGGCGCGCAGCGTGCTGCCGGCGATCTGCAATGAATCGGCGCGGCCGCGCAGCGTCAGGCTCGACAGCCTCGAAATCACATTCAGCGCGGAGGTGCGCGACAGTCCCGCCGTCAGCGCCTCGGTCAGCAGGTCGGCACAGACGACACCGTCGTCGGCATGAAACGGCAGAACCGCGATCGTCGGCCGCAGATCGTCCAACGCCAGGGTGAGCGCGGGCGCGTCTTCGTTGTCCGGTGCAGCGATGCGAAAGGCGCGCACGGGCTCGGCCAAATGCTTGACATAGCACTCGCCCATGTCTTGCAGACGAACGTCCACGCGCGGCAGCAAGCCTTCACGGACCTCTGTCGAGACGACCACCTCACCCGGACGCGCCAGCGTGGCCAGCCGGGCGGCGAGATTGACGCCCGTGCCATAGAGATCGAGGTCGTCAACCACCACATCGCCCACATGCGCGCCGATGCGCAGGGGCAAGGGAGCCGGATGCGCGGCCAAAGATTGCAGCCGCAACGCCGCCGCCATGGCTTGCGGCACGCTCTCGAACTCCAACAGCATCCCGTCACCCAGGCTCTTCACCAACCGCCCTCCATGCTTAGGCAGCACCTCGGTGCGCGCCTCGTGCACGAATCGCCGCCAGCGGTCGATGAACCCGGCCTCGTCTTCCTGCATCAGCCGCACCGACTCGACGACATCCACGACGACAATCGCCCGCCGTGCCCGTGTCAGTTCGGGCAATGACCAGGGCGCATCTGTCGAGCTCGACGCCATGTTGCGGTTGTTTCGAGTTGTGGGCATCCTCATTCTGGTGGATGCCGCACGCGCGCGGCAAGCGGGCGCCCAAGCGCGCTCGGCTAAGCGGCCGCAAAAGCTCGGAGCGTCGCGGCTACTTCGCCGCCGTCTTGTCCGGCGGCGCGAACTTGCGCTCGGGCTTGCCGGCACGGGCGTAGATCGGCTGCACCTTGCCCAGCTTGCCCTCGATGTCCTTGATGCGCGTCGCGCCCGCCGGGTGCGTGGACATGAACTGCGGCGGCGCGCCCTTGGCGGCGGCCATCATCTTCTGCCACAGCGTCACGCCGGCTGCCGGGTCGTAGCCGCCGCGGGCGGCGATGTCCATGCCGACGATGTCGGCCTCGCTCTCGTCCTCGCGCGAGAAACGCAGCGTCAGCAACTGCGCGCCCATGTTGAGCGCCGCATCGCCGACGTTGCCCAGGCCGAGCAGCGCCGACAGCGCGCCGGCGCCCAGGCGCGTGGCCGCCGTCTTGCCCATGCGCTCACGTGCATGTTCGCGCAGCGCGTGCGCCATCTCGTGGCCCATGATCGTCGCCACTTCGTCATCGCTGAGCTGCAACTGCTGCAGGATGCCGAAGAAGAACGCGATCTTGCCGCCGGGCATGCAGAACGCGTTCAGCTCCTTGCTGCCGAGCAGGTTGACTTCCCACTTCCACTCCTTGGCGCGCGCGTTCCAGCCTTCGGTGGCCGGGATCAGGCGCTGCGCGATGTAGCGCAGGCGCACCACCTGCGGATGGTTGTCCGGCGCCAGCGCGCGTTGCTGCTGCGCCTGCGTCAGCATCTGCGCGTACTGCTTCTGCGCCGCGGCTTCCACCTGCTCGGCGGGCACGAGCTTGGTGAACTTGCTTTCCTTGCCGACGTCGCGGCGCACGCCATCGTCCGTGGTGGCTTTTTGTTGTGCCCACACCGGCAGCGCCGCGCCGGCGAGCAAGCCGGTGAACAGGCGCCGCGAGCGCAGCAGGTGCATCGGGCACGAGCATGTAACGTCATCGACCAGCATGGTCACTACTCCTCTCTGGACACCGTCGACGGATTGTGGTCGAGCGCGCGCACGCTCGCCCGCAGCCACCAGAGCAGCCCCAACGCCGGCACGGCGGCGAGGGTGGACACGATGAAGAAGCTCGGCCAGCCGATGCTCTCGGCGAGCACGCCGGCCAGCGGCCCGACCCAGACGCGGCCGATCGACGCAAACGCCGACAGCAGCGCGAACTGCGTGGCCGTGAAGCGCTGGTTGGTCAGGCTCATCAGGAAGGCGACGAAGGCCGCCGTGCCCATGCCGCCGGTGAGGTTCTCCACCGCCACCGCCATCAAGAGGGCGCCGTCCACCGGCGTCGGCGACGCGAGTTCGACGACGACCCAATCGAACGCCGGCAGCGTCAGCGCGCCGAGCGTGCCCTTGCCGCCGACGGCCAGCCACCAGAAGGCGAGGTTGCTGACCAGCTGGCCCACGCCGAACAGCATCAGCGAGCGCCACAAGCCGAGCTTGATCATCAGCGCGCCGCCGATCAGCGCACCGGCGATCGTCAGCCACAGGCCGAGCACCTTGTTGACGACGCCCACTTCGGCCGGCGAGTACGCCATCGCCTTCAACAGAAACGGCGTCAGCAGCGAGCCGGCAAACGCATCACCGAGTTTGTAGAAGACGATCAGCACCAGGAACGCCGCCGCGCCCTTGGTGCTGAAGTAGCTCGACAAGCCCGACAGCAGCGTCTCGAACTTCGCGCGGCGCGCGGCGAATGCCGCCAGCGGCAGCGTGATCGCGATGCCGGCGAGCAACGACACGAGGTCGGCCCAGCGGCCTTGCAGCGACGGTGCGAGCGTGCTGCCCTGCCACAGCGGCGCCATCAGCGCGCGCACGCCGGGCGCGATGACGCGGTCGGTGACGAGGTAGCCCGCGGCCACCGCAGCGATCACCGCCACGAAGCCGATCAGGTCGTTGCGCGGCACGCTCTGCGGCGCAGGCGTCACCTTCAAGCGCGGCAGCAACGTGGCCGACAACACCGCCGCGCCGACCATCAGCCAGGCCATGAAGCGGTACACGTCGGGCCAGCTCCAGCCGCCGCCTTGTTGCGTGTCGGTCCAGATGAGGGCGATGCCGCCCGACAGGATCATCGCCATGCGGTAGCCGGCGATGTTCAGCGACGCGCCGATGCCGCGCTCGGCCGCGGGCAGCATGTCGGTGCGATAGGCGTCGATCACCACGTCCTGCGACGCCGAGATGAAGGCCACGGCGACGGCCATCAACGCAAAAGCCTGCGTCGCGCCCTTCGGCGACACGCCGGCGAGCACGAACAGCGCCGCGGCCAGCGCGAGTTGCGTCAACACCAGCCAGCCGCGCCGCCGGCCGAGCCACGGCAGGTCGAAGCGGTCCATCAGCGGCGCCCAGAGGAACTTGAAGGTGTAGGGCAGGCCGACCAGCGACAGGAAACCGATGGTGGCCACGTCGAGCCCTTCCATCGACAGCCAGGCCTGCATCGCCTGGCCGGTGAGGGCGAGCGGCAAGCCCGATGCGAAGCCGAGCACGATGACGACGACCGCGCGATGCCAGGCGGCGAAGCGGTGCGGGCGCGCCACGGCGGTGGCGGTGTCGGTCACGGGCATCGCGGCATTCTAGGGAGCACACTCTGCGCAGCGATGCAAACACTGCACACATCCCGCCTCGTGCTCGAGCCGCTGGTGGTCTCGCATGCCGATGCGCTGTACCCGCTGCTGTGCGACCCGCGTCAGCTCGAGTACCTCGACCACGGCGCCCCGGCGTCGCTCGGCGCTTTGCGCGAGCGCTATCGCAAACTCGAATCACGCCGCTCGGGCGACGGGCTCGAACATTGGCTCAATTGGGCGATCGTGGTGCGCGGCGCCGATGCCGATGCGATCGGCTTCGTGCAGGCCACGGTGCAGCGGGATGGCCGTGCGTGGGTGGCGTACCAGGTGGCGCGTGCGCTGTGGGGCCACGGCATCGCGACCGAAGCCACGCGGGCGATGGTCGATCATCTGATCGCGCGCTACGCCGTCACGCAATGCATGGCGACGGTGGACCAGCGCAATCAGCGCTCCTGGCGCTTGCTGGAACGGCTGGGCTTCGGGCGCGCGGATGCCAAACAGGTTGCCGCGATGGACGTGCAAGCCGGCGATTGGCTCTACCTTCGCTAGCGCGAAGCCGCCGGTGCGGCAGGCGCCGGTGCAATCCCCTGCCGATAAATCGACTGCGCCAGCGCAAGCAGCCGCTCCCTGGGCAGCGGCCCGACCAGCGCATAACCAGCGCCGGCTTCGACCCAGTAGAAGGTGCCGAGATCGCCTTGCTGCAAATAGCGGAACGCCGTCGGCGCGTCGGCGTCGGGCTTGCGCAGATAGACCGTCACGCGCTCCTTGGTGCGCGGGTTGTCGTACATCAGCTGCGCGCTCTTGCCGCTCGCGTCGGGCAGCAGGCGGCCGCCCATCAGCTCGAAGCCTTCGTCGCGCAGATCGAACAGCTTCACCGGGATGTCGATGCGCCGCGTCAGCCAGCGCGACAGATGCTCCTCCTGCGCGCGCACTTCCACCGGGTGCCGCGGCTCGGGCACGAAGACGCTGTGCGCATAGGCCGCGCGCTGCACCCAGCCCGACGGCGTGCCGGCCTGCGCAGCGGCGACGCGCTGGCCTTGCAGTTGCCACGTCAGCGCCGAGCCGATGACACCGCCGGCAATGAGCAGCGCGGCCACCGCGGCGGCCTGCAGCCAGCGCCCGCTCCAGCGCTTGCCGTTGGCCACGGTGTCGGCCAGGCGCGGCGGCACGCTCTCGCCGCGCACGGCGTCAAAGCGCGCGCGCAGCGCGTCGCGGTCGGCGGACCACAGGCGCACTTTGGCCGCGGCTTCGGCGTCGTGGCGCAGGTGGGCCTCGATGCGCGCGCGCTCGTCAGCGCTGCCTTCGCCGTCCAGCCAGGCCGACAGATCGGTGTCGCTGAAGTCACCGTGGTCGTTCATCATCAGATCACCCGCCGCAGATCGGGTTTGATGTGCGCTGCCGGCCGCACGCTGCCGTCGAGCCAGCCGCGCAGCAGCACGCGTGCACGGCTGACGCGGCTCATCACCGTGCCTTCGGGCACATGCAGCACCTCGGCCGCTTCGGCATAGCTGAGCTGCTCGACGATGACCAGCATCAGCGCGCTGCGCTGGTCGGGCACGAGGCGCGCCAGGGCCGCGCTCAAATCCATCTGCAACCCGATGTCGGGCTCGTGGCGGCGCTCGCGGTCGAGCGTGTCGGCCACGCGCTCGGGTGAAACGATGTCGAGGTGCTTGTCGCGGCGCAGGCTGTC
>CADEEN010000233.1 GCA_902826345.1 uncultured Burkholderiales bacterium
CTGTCGCCGCCGGCAAAGCGGTAGGTGCGCGCCCAGTCGTCGGGGCCGTGGCGATGGCGGTGGTGGTTGGCGTTGTGCGTGGCGGCAAAGGCGTAGGTCGGATGGCCTTGCAGCAGCGCCAGCCACAGGTCCGTGGCGCGATTGGCGCGGCGCGCGTGCCACATCGGCCGGTGCGCATGGTGGTGGTGGATCACGCCGATGCCGATCCACAGCAGCAGCATCACCGCGTAGAGCAGCGCATCGAAGCCGTGCTGCCATTGCCAGAGCGCCAGCGCCGGCGCCACGGCCAGGTACGCCAGGCTTTGCAGATCGCGCGCGTGACGCAGGCCGCTCACGCTGCACCGCCGCGGCGGGCATCGCGCGCCAAGCCTGCTTCGATCACCGCCCGCGCTGCATCGTGCGGCAGTTGCGTGCCGAAGCACTTGTCCATGAAGGTGAACAGAAAGCCGTAGTTGCCGCGATGGCAGGCGTGGTGCAGGTGATGATCCTGCGCGTTCGACAACCAGCGCCAGCGCCGCGGCAGTGCGCTGAAGTTGCTGTGGCCGATGGCGTTGTAGGTGAGTGAGAGCACCGGCAGCAGCGCCAGCGCCAACGGCGTGAACGGCCACAGCAGCATCGGCGGCAACAGCACGCTGCCGAGCAGCAGCGCCTCCACCGGATGAAAGGCGTAGGTGGACCAGGGTGTCGTCACCACCGAGCGGTGGTGCGCGGCGTGCACGGCGCGCAGCAGCTTCGGCCGATGCAGCACGCGGTGCACGGTGTAGAAGTGGATGTCGTTCCAGACCAGCAGCGCCAGCAGTTCGAGCACGACGCGCAGCGGCGGGTTGGATGAATGCACGCTGGCCCAGCCATGCACCAGCATCGCCCACGGCAGCAGCAGGCCGACGCCGAAGATGACGATCGAGACCGCGCTTTGCCGCCGCTCGCGCGCCACCTGGCCCGCCGGCAGCGGCCGCGGGTCGAGCAGCCGGCCGCGCCCGCGGCGCAGCAGCGCCACGCGCACGCCGCTCGCAACGAGGCCGGCGGCGAGATAGATCGCCGCGAAGTAGGCCACGCCACCGAGCGCAACGGCAACGGCGGGCCAGGCGGTGATGTGATTGACGTCCATGGGGTGGGCGCGAGTGTGCCTTGCACGCGCGGCGCTTCGCGAGCCGCCTCGTCGCAGGCTGGCGAAAAGTCACGGCACTCGGCTGCGGCTGCGTGACGGCGACGCCAGCCGTTCCGCGCGGCGCTCCTGCGCCGCCGACGGGCGCAGGCAGCCACGCGCGTCATAGACGGCGACTTGAGCCTTGTGCTTGTCGTGCACCGCAAACGGTGCGCCGCCGTGGCCGCGCGACTTCAGCGCGCTTCGCGCCGTGGAAGCCGCCCCGCGGCTGTTACCTGCACGACGTCAGGTCAAAGTCACAGCCGCGCGCGCCGTGCGCGACGCAGCGCCCCAGGCCGCCGCCTGCGGAAAGACCTGCTCCAGTGACTGCACCTCGGGCAGCACATAAACCACCGCAGGGCGGCCGCCGAGCGTCGGCCAGGCGACGCTGTCGAAGAACGCCACGGGCACGTTGATGCAGCCGTAGCTGATGCGGTTGTCTTCGCTGCCCGGTGACGCGAGGCGTTCGAGCCGCCGCTCGCGCTGGTCGGTCGTGCGCACGCGGTGCATCGACACTGCTGCGTCGTAGTCGACCCAGATCACGTCTTCGTCGAGCAGGTTACGGCCCCAGCGCGTGTCGAAGCGGCCAGCCGGCGTGGTGCGCTCTTCCGGGCGCACCTGCTCGATCGGCCGCTGGCCGATGCCGGGCACGGTGTGGTCGCCCGGTGCATAGCCGAGCAGCACCGGCGTGTCGCCGCGCAAGCGGCCCTGTTGATCGAAGACGTAAAGATGCGTCCTGCGCTTGTCGATGACAGCGAACGCTGCCGAGCCATGGTCGCCCGTGGCGACGGCCCAGCCGGCGACCTGCCGCACATCCAACGGTGCCGCAGCAGCGCCGAAGTCGGCAACGCGCGGTGTTTGCTGCGCTGCGCGGGTCGGCGATGCGGCTGGCGACTGTGGCGCTTCGCCCCGCGTCCACCAGAGCACGGGTGCGCCGAGCGCGACGACCGCCGCCGCGATGAGCGCGCCTTGCAAGACACCGGCGCGAATCTCCTTCTTCTTCTGCTCGTTCATCGTCGAACGCCCTTCTCGCTCGTGCCGTTCAAAACACGCGCAGCCGCTGTGGGCGGCTGCGCGTGGCGGATCGCTCCTCAGTTGCGATCGGCTTGCGGGGCCGGCTCATTGGCCATCGGCTGCGACGGGCTCTCGGTCGTCGACGGCGTGGTGGTGCTCGGCGTCTCCGTGGTCGACGTCGGCTGTTGCTGCGTCGTGCTCGGCGGCGTCGCCGGCTCGTTGGTGGCTTGCGCATAGGCGAAACCGATGCCGCTGACGAGGGCCACAGCCGTCAGGCTGCTGGTCAGGGTCTTGATCTTGAGCATGAGGATGTTCTCCTTGGGGTGGGTGCCGCGAAGGGCACGGGTTGCGACTACACGGCCCGGCATGCGCCCGACCTGAGTTCACTCTAGGCAGCGCGTGCGGGCGCGGGCATCGGCGACGCACCCGCAGCGGCGTAGGACAGACCCCACGCCATCCGCACCCGCTTACACGACGCGACCTACACTGCGCGCCCTTGCAACGCAGCGAAACAACGGCAAGCGCGCGATGACCTGGCACGGCCACCTCGCCCTCGATTACCGCCTCGACAGCACAGGCGCGCGCACCGTCGGCCACGATCGCCATGACGGCCCGCTGCGTGTGTTGAAGGCGCTCTACCCCGAGGGCGACCGCATCTGCCACCACGTGCTCGTGCACCCGCCGGGCGGCATCGCCGGCGGCGACCGGCTCGACATCACCGTCGATGTCGGCGCCGGCGCGCACGCCCTCATCACCTCGGCGGGCGCAGCGCGCTTCTATCGCAGCAGCGGTGCGCCGGCCGCACCGTCGGCGCGACTTCGCGTGCACGGCGGCGCGCGGCCCGAATGGCTGCCGCTCGAAAGCATTGCCTTTCCCGGCTGCCGCGCCGGCAACCACGTGCAGTTCGAACTCGCGCCCGGCGCGCAATGCCTCGGTTGGGACCTGCTCGCCCTCGGTCTGCCGGCAGCCGATCGAGCTTTCGACAGCGGCTGGATCGAACAACGACTGCATTGGCCGGGCGTCTGGCTGGAGCGCGGGCGCATCGCCGCCGACGACACGCGCTTGCTCGACAGCCCACTCGGCCTGGCCGGCCAGCGCGCACTCGGCACGCTCTGGTTCGCGTCGCACACGCCGTGGACGGCGGCTGAACGCGAGGCGCTGCTCGACGCCGCACGCGCACTGGCCTCGCGCCATGCACTCGCCGCGCTGTCGGGTGCCACCGCGTTCGATGCGCGCCTGCTGCTGCTGCGCGTGCTCGCACCGCACGTCGAGCCGCTGTTCGACCTGCTGCGCGAGGTGCGCGCCGCATGGCGGCGGCAGGCCTGGCAGCTCGATGCCGCGCCGCCGCGCGTCTGGCGCACTTAGTTCTTGACGCGACTCGCCGCCGCGGCGAGCGCCAGCGACGACAGCACCACCAGCCCCAGCGCCCAGCCGAGCGAGCTCGCCTCGGCGACGCCGCCCACCAACGGCGGGCCGACGACCATGCCGACCCAGCCGAGCGACGAGACGAGCGCGATGCTCGACGCCGCACTGACACCCTCGACGCGTGAGGCGGCGACGAAGAGCAGCGGGATGACGTTGGCCAGGCCCAGGCCGAGCAGAGACAAGCCGAGCAGCGCCCAGGCCATCGTGTGCGGCCAGCGGCCCGACAACAGCACGAGCGCCATCGCGCCGGCCGAGAGCAACGCCGTGGCGCGCAGCAGGCGCGGGGCCGGCACGCGCGCACGCAACCAGTCGCCGCCGAAGCGGCCGGCTGCCATCGCCGCGGAGAAACACGCGAAGCCGATCGCGGCCAGCGACGGCGCCGCGCCGCGCTCGCGCTGCAAGTACAAGGTGCTCCAGTCGTAGATCGCGCCTTCGGCCAGCAGGCCGAGCACCGCCAGAACGCCGAGCGTGACCAAGCTGCGGCGCGCCGCGCGCGGCAGCGCCGACCAGCGTGCGGTCGGCGCGCCGGCGTGACCGCCCGGCACGTGCGCCGGCAGCATGCAGGCCACCGCCACCAGCGCAACGAGCAGAGCGCCCGCAGCGATGCCGCGCATCTGCGTCAGCGGCGCCACGCCGCGCTCCAGCCACCATGCGCCGAGCGCCGCGCCGGCCATGCCGCCCAGGCTCCACATGCCATGCATCGTGCTCATCACCTTGCGCTGCAACGCGCGCTCGATGAACGCGCCCTCGGTATTGATCGCGACGTCGAACAAACCCACCGAGGCACCGAAGAGCAGCATGACGACGAGCAGCAGCGCAAAGCGATCGAAGTGCAGCAGCAGCGCCAGTGCCACGGCCATCACGCACGCGGCCACCGCGGCCACGCGGCGCACGCCGAAGGCCGCGATCCAGCGGCCCGCGAACACCAGGCAGAGCACCGCGCCGACGGCGATAGCGAGCAGCGCGATCGACAGCGCACCGTCGTCGAGCCGGTAGTGCGCTCGAATTGACGGCACGTGCACGCCGAGCGTGGCGACGACGACGCCGAAGACCAAGAAAGCGGCGTGTGACGCGTGACGGGCGCGGCGCAGCGGGTCGGTGTGTGCGGTGGTTGCGGGCAGCGGCAGCGTCACGCGCTGATTGTCGTCAGATCGACATCTTGCGCCGCACGCCGTCGGCCTCCATGTCCTTGCCGCGCCCGCGCAGGACGATCTCGCCGCGCTCCATCACCAGGTACTGGTCGGCGAGCTCGGCGGCAAAATCGTAGAACTGCTCGACGAGCACGATGGCCATCGTCTTGCGTTCTGCAAGCAAGCGGATGACGCGGCCGATCTCCTTGATGATGCTCGGCTGAATGCCCTCGGTCGGCTCGTCGAGCAACAGCAGCTTCGGTCCGGCCGCGAGCGCGCGCGCGATGGCGAGTTGTTGTTGCTGGCCACCGGAGAGATCGCCACCGCGGCGACCGATCATCTGCTTCAGCACCGGGAACAACTCGAACAGCTCGCCCGGGATCGGCGTGCTGCCGGGCTTGGACGCCAGGCCCATCAGCAGGTTGTCGCGCACCGTCAGCCGACCGAAGATCTCGCGGCCCTGCGGCACATAGCCGACGCCCGCGCGCACACGGTCGTACGACGGCGCGCGCGTGATGTCCTTGCCGTCCAACGTGATGCTGCCGCTCTTGACGGCGACGCGGCCCATCAGGCTTTTCAGCAGCGTCGTCTTGCCGACGCCGTTGCGCCCGAGGATGACGGTGACCTCGCCGACCTGCGCTTCGAAGGCGCAGTTGCGCAGGATGTGGCTGCCGCCGTAGTACTGGTTGAGGGCTTCGACTTTGAGCATGTCAGCGCCCCAGGTAGACCTCGACGACCTTCTGATTCGCCTGCACATCGGCGAGCAAGCCCTCGGCCAAGACGCTGCCCTCGTGCAGCACCGTCACCTTCTTGCGGCCCTGCGTCAGCTGATCGACGAATTTCATGTCGTGCTCGACGACGACCAGCGAGTGTTCGCCTTCGAGGCTGAGAAAGAGGTCTGCCGTGCGCTCGGTCTCTTCGTCGGTCATGCCGGCCACCGGCTCGTCGAGCAGCAGCAGCTTCGGGTCCTGCATCAGCAGCATGCCGATCTCCAGCCATTGCTTCTGGCCGTGTGAGAGCAACCCCGCCGTGCGCTGCGCTTCGTCTTTCAGGTGGATGCGCGTCAGCACGGCGCCGATGCGATCCAGTTGTTCACCACTCAAGCGCGACAGCAGCGCCGCGCGCACGCGCCGGTCGGCAGCCAACGCAAGCTCCAGGTTCTCGAACACGCTCAACTGCTCGTAGACCGTCGGCTTCTGGAACTTGCGGCCGATGCCGATCTGCGCGATGTCGGCTTCCTTCAATCGCATCAGATCGATGTTCGAACCGAAGGTGATGCTGCCCGCGTCGGGCCGCGTCTTGCCGGTGATGCAGTCCATCATCGTCGTTTTGCCCGCCCCGTTGGGGCCGATGATGCAACGCAGCTCGCCGACGTTGACCGCGAGCGACAAGCTGTTCAGCGCCTTGAAGCCGTCGAAGCTCACCGTCACGTCTTCGACGTACAGCGCCACGCCGTGCGCGAAGTCGGGTGTGCCGGCGCGCAGCACGCGGCCGTAGGCGGCGCTGCGCCCGCCGGAGCGCGCATCGATCTCGGCCTGCCGCGCGATCAGCGATTCGCGGCGACGCGTGCCTTCTTCCATCAGGTCGGGCGTCATGCTTTCTTCCGCTTCAGCAAGCCGATGAGGCCATTCGGCAGGAACAGCGTCACCGCGATGAACAGCGCGCCGAGGAAGAACAACCAGTACTCCGGAAACGCCGCCGTGAACCAGCTCTTCGCGCCGTTGACGAAGAAGGCGCCGACGATCGGGCCAATCAACGTGCCGCGCCCGCCGACCGCGGCCCAGATCGCCATCTCGATCGACGCCGCCGGGCTCATCTCGCCCGGGTTGATGATGCCGACCTGCGGCACATAGAGCGCACCGGCGATCGCGCACATCACCGCCGACAGCGTCCAGATGGCGACCTTGTAGTTCACCGGGTCGTAGCCGGTGAACATGACACGCGTCTCGGCATCGCGGATGGCTTGCAACACGCGGCCGAACTTGCTCGTGACGATGGCGCGCGACATGACGAAAAACGCAATCAACACCAGGCCGGACAACACGGCGAGCAGCACGCGCATCTGCGCCGTGGCCACCGGCGTGCCGAGGATGCGCTTGAAATCCGTAAAACCGTTGTTGCCGCCGAAGCCGGTCTCGTTGCGGAAGAACAGCAGCATCGCGGCGA
>CADEEN010000234.1 GCA_902826345.1 uncultured Burkholderiales bacterium
CCGGTTCGCTCGCATGACCGAACAAGCGGCCGAGCGTGCCCGTGCGGCTGGCACTGTGCCACTGATCGCGCAGGCGGCCGGTGGTCAGTGAGAACGGATAGTGCGCGTCGCGTTTCTCGGCGGTGGGGCGTGCGGTGGCGGCGCTGAACATCGCGCGGCCGTCCGCCGTGGGGAACACGCCGTCGCTGTAGAGCCGCGCTGCGCCGTGCGTGCTGCCTTGCGCAAACGGCCATTGCTGCGGACCGGCATGGTCGAGGATCGCGAACGACAGGCCGGTGATGTCGAGATCGCGTCCGCGCGTGCTTTCGCGGTGCTCGTTCCAGATCGACTCCGGCGTTTCGTACGCAAACAACGTGCGCGGTGAAGAGCGCAGCGCCTCGATGCGCCGCGCCACGCCAACGGCGATGCGCCAGTCGTGCCGCGCCAGCCCCGGCGCATCGATGGCCGCACGCACGCGGCTGATGCGGCGCTCGCTGTTGGTGACGGTGCCGTCCTTCTCACCCCAGGTCGTCGCCGGCAGCAACAGGTCGGCGTAGGCAGTCGTCGCCGTCGTCGCATACGCTTCCTGCACGATGACGAAGGGGCAGCGCGCGAGCGCGCGGCGCACCATCGCCTGGTCCGGCATCGACTGCGCCGGGTTCGTGCAGACGATCCACAGCACGTCGATCTCGCCATCGGCCGCCGCCTGGAACATCTCGACGGCGCTCTTGCCGGGCTTCGAAGGCACGTCATCGACGCCCCACAGCGCGGCGACTTCGGCGCGGTGCTGCACATTGTTCAGGTCGCGATGCGCACTCAGCAGATTGGCCAGGCCGCCGACCTCGCGCCCGCCCATCGCATTCGGTTGCCCCGTCAGCGAAAACGGCCCGGCGCCCGGCTTGCCGATCTGCCCCGTGAGCAGGTGCAGGTTGATCAGCGCGGCGTTCTTGTCGGTACCGCTGGTGCTCTGGTTCAAACCCTGGCAGTACAGCGAGAGCGTTGGCGTGTTTTGGCCGAACCAGCGCACCGCCTGAACGAGCGCTTCTTCCTTGATGCCGCACAACTGCGCCGTCAGCTGCGGCGTGCAGTTGCGCACCATGTCGCGCAGTTTGTCCAAGCCGTTCGTATGCGCGTCGATGAATCCGCGGTCGGCCAGGCTTTCCCACAACAGCAGGTGCGCCATGCCGTTGAACAGCGCCACGTCGGTGCCCGGCAGGATCTGCAAGTGCAGGTCGGCCACCTCTGCGGTTTCGGTGCGGCGCGGATCGACGACGATCCACTTCTGCCCGGGGTTCGCGCGCTTGGCGTCTTCGAGCCGCCGCATCAGGATCGGGTGCGCCCAGGCGGTGTTGCTGCCGGCGATGAACACGGTCCGCGCATGTGCCAAGTCTTCATAGCTGCAGGGCGGCGCGTCGGCGCCGAGCGTCGCCTTGTAGCCGGCCACGGCGCTGCTCATGCACAACCGCGAGTTCGTGTCGACGTTGTTGGTGCCGAGCAGGCCCTTGGCGAGCTTGTTGAAGACGTAGTAGTCCTCGGTCAGCAACTGGCCGGAGATGTAGAGGCCGATCCGGTCAGGCTCGGTGTTCGTGAGTCGTTGCGCGATGTCGTCGAGCGCTGTGTCCCAGCCGATGGCGCGCGGTGCTTTGCCGCGCGCCGCACGGCGCATCGGCGTGAGCAACCGCGTCTGTTTCGTGATCGATGCGGCGGCAGTCAGGTGCAGCGTACTGCCTTTGCTGCACAAGCGGCCGAAGTTCGCCGGGTGCTCAGGGTCGCCGCGCACGCCTGTGATCTGCGAACCCTCCGACTCGATGACCACGCCGCAGCCCACGCCGCAATAGGGGCAGGTGCTGCGGGTCTCGTTCATGCGGTTTCGCGCTCGATCGCTTTGTGGCGCAGTTCCTCGGCATCGAGGAACACCTCACCGCCATCGACTTTGCATGCGAACGGAGTCGTGCAGCCGACATCCGGCGCTTTCGCGCAACCGTCGGCCAGACCGATCGTCCAGTTGTGCAGCGGGCAGGCCACGCTCTCGCCGAAGACGATGCCTTGGCTCAGCGGCCCGCCTTTGTGCGGGCAACGGTCGAGCAGCGCGAAGACCTTGTCTTCCGAGTTGCGGAACACGGCGACTGCAACGGCGTTGTCGCGTGCCACTCGACGCGCGCCGAGCACGGGGATATCTTCGACGCGGCAGATCGGTTTCCACTCGCTCATGCCTCGGCCCCCACCGGTGTGAACTGCCGCAGATCGACCTTCGCCTTCGCGAACTCGAACCACGGATCGGGTTCACCGTCGAGGCTGAACTGCAGCTTCTCCCACAACGCCTTGCGGCCCGCGGCGTCGTCGAGGATCTTCTTTTTCACGTGGTCGAGGCCGACGCGACTCACGTAGTGCACCGTGCGCTCCAGGTACCAGCCTTCTTCTCGGTACAGCTGCAGGAACGCGCCGCTGTACTCGAGCACGTCTTCCGGCGTCTTCACCTTGACCAGAAACTGCGCGACTTCGGTCTTGATGCCGCCGTTGCCCGCCACGTACAGCTCCCAGCCCGAATCGACGCCGATCACGCCCACGTCCTTGATGCCGGCCTCGGCGCAGTTGCGCGGGCAACCGCTCACCGCGAGCTTGACCTTGTGCGGCGCGTACATGCGCCACAGCGCGCGCTCCAGGTCCTTGCCCATCTGCGTGCTGTTCTGCGTGCCGAAGCGGCACCACTCGCTGCCAACGCAGGTCTTCACCGTGCGCAGCGCCTTCGCATACGCATGGCCGCTCGGCATGCCGATGTCTTTCCAGATGGCGGGCAGGTCTTCCTTCTTCACGCCCAGCAGGTCGAGGCGCTGGCCGCCGGTGACCTTGACCGTGCGCACCTTGTACTTGTCCGCGGCATCTGCTATTCGGCGCAGCTCATCGGGCGTCGTCTCGCCGCCCCACATGCGCGGGATCACCGAGTAGGTGCCGTCCTTCTGGATGTTGGCGTGGCTGCGCTCGTTGATGTAGCGGCTCTGCGGATCGTCCACCGCTTCTTTCGGCCACGACGACAGCAGGTAGTAGTTGAGTGCTGGGCGGCACGATGCGCAGCCGTTGGGCGTGCGCCAGGAGAGCAAGCGCAGCACCGAGTCGATCGTCAACAGGTGCTGCTCGTGAATCGCGGCGCGCACGTCGGCGTGGCTGGCGTCGGTGCAACCGCACATCGCCTTCTTCGTCGGTGGCTTGGAGTAGTCGCCGCCGGCGGTGAACATCAGCAGCTGCTCGACCAGGCCGGTGCAGGAGCCGCAGGACGCGCTGGCTTTGGTGTGCTTCCTCACCTCGTCGAGCGTGAACAGGCCCTTGTCCTTGATCGCCTTGCAGATCGCGCCCTTGTTGACGCCGTTGCAGCCGCAGACTTCGTCTGTGTCGGCCATCGACGCTGCGCGCGTATTGCCCTCGTGACCGACGTCGCCGATGTTGTTCTCGCCGAACATCAGCTTGTCGCGGATGTCGGCCACCTTGCGGCCCTCGCGCATCAGCTTGAAGTACCACGAGCCGTCCACCGTGTCGCCGTAGAGGCAGGCGCCGACGAGCTTGTCGTCCTTGATGACGAGCTTCTTGTAGACGCCGCCCCAGGGGTCGTTGAGCACGATCTCTTCGCAGCCTTCGCCGCCGGTGAAGTTGCCGGCGGAGAAGAGGTCGATGCCGGTGACCTTCAGCTTCGTGCTGGTGGTGCTGCCGCTGTAGCGGCCGATGCCGAACTGCGCCAGGTGCGTCGCGCAGACCTTGCCCTGCTCGAACAGCGGCGCGACCAGGCCGTACGCGATGCCGCGGTGCGCTGCACATTCGCCCACCGCGTAGATGCGCGGGTCGGTCGTTGTCTGCAGCGTGTCGTTGACGACGATGCCGCGGTTGCAGTGCAGGCCCATGCTTTCGGCGAGCGTGGTGTTCGGGCGAATTCCCACCGCCATCACCAGCAGATCGGCTGGCAGTTCGCGGCCGTCTTTGAAGCGGATCGCCATCACGCGGCCATCCTTGTCGGGGATCAGCGCCTCGGTGTGCGCGCCGATCTCGAAGCGGATGCCGCGCGCTTCGAGCGACTTCTGTAGCAGCTTGCCTGCGGTGTCGTCGAGCTGGCGCTCCATCAGCCACGGCATCACGTGCACGACGGTCACGTCCATGCCGCGCAGCATCAGGCCGTTGGCGGCTTCGAGGCCGAGCAGGCCGCCGCCGATGACGACCGCCCTCTTGTACGACTGCGCCGCTTCGATCATCGCGTTCGTGTCGGCGATGTCGCGGTAGCTGATGACGCCCTTCAGATCCTTGCCCGGCACCGGCAGGATGAAGGGGTTCGAGCCGGTGGACAGCAGCAGCCGGTCGTATTCGGCCTCGGTGCCGTCTTCGGCGATGACGACGCGCCTGACGCGATCGACCTTCACCACCTTCTTGCCCGTGTGCAGCGTGATCCCGTTCTCGTCGTACCACGACAGCGGGTTCAGGATGATCTGTTGAATAGTCTGCTCACCTGCCAGCACGGGCGAGAGCAGGATGCGGTTGTAGTTCGGGTGCGGCTCGGCGCCGAAGACCGTGATGTCGTACAGCTCGGGTGCGATCTTGATCAGCTCTTCCAGCGTGCGCACGCCGGCCATGCCGTTGCCCACCATCACCAGCTTCATCTTCTTCATCGTCGTTCCCGTCCTCAGAAGTACCACGTGACCACGGCCGTGACGCGACCCTGACGCAGCACCGGCAGTGCCGCCACGGACGTCCAGCTCGTCAGGCCGACGGTGCCCGGCTCCTCGGCCGCGCGTTCGGTGAGCATCGGCACCGCGGTGGCGAAAGCGCGGCCGACGACGCCCTGGCCGGGCGCGATCGGCGCTTCGGTCGATGCCTGCAGCAGCCCCTGCTTTTCACAGAAGCCTTCGCTCAAACACAGCGCGCCGTCGCGGCCCGCGGGCGACCACACTTCGAGGCGGCGCACCAGCGGTGTCGCCAGCGCCGACAAGAACGCCAGCACGTAGTGGTCGTCGCCTTGATTGGCGATGGGAAACGCAAAGCCGCGGTTGATGCCGACCTTGATCGCGCTGTCGGCGCGCAGGAAGCGTCCGCTCTTGCCCAGGTCGGGCAGGAACACCGGCGCGCCGGCTTCCCACGCCATGCCCGGCAGGCCGACGCCCTTGTGAAAGCTGGTGCGGCGCGACATGAACTCGAAGGCGTCGGCGGTGGTGCCGTAGTAGCCGTCGTCGAGGATCATCTCGCGCGATTCGGCCGGGTCGTTGCGCCAGAGCTCGATCGCGCCGGCGTGCTCGGCGTCGTCGCCGCAGAACATCACGAATACGCCTTTCAGCACATCGCCGACGAAGATCGGCAGCGCGATGCCGCAGGTCAGACCTTCCGCGCGCGCCTGCTCGGTGCGGCGGAACACCGAAGGGTCGAGTGACGTGAGCACGATCGGCTGGCCTTCGTCCCAGCAGCGGCCGGGCAGGCCTTCGCCACGGCCGAAGCACATCGAGCGGCTGGCCATGCCGAAGCGCGCGGCGCTGCCGTAGAGGCCACCGCCGAATTCGAGCAGTGATTGCTCGGCGTCCGGCACCCAGACCTCGACGACGCGGATGAAGGTCTTCATGCTGCTTTTTCCACGTGCTGGTGCCGTGTGTAGAGGAAGTCGATCACCTCCTTGCGGAACTGCACATAGTGCCGATCCTCGACCAGCTCGACGCGGTTGCGCGGGCGCGGCAGGTCCACGCGCAGCACCTCGCCGATGGTGGCGGCCGGGCCGTTGGTCATCATCACGATGCGGTCCGACAGCAGCACCGCCTCGTCGACGTCGTGCGTGACCATCATCACCGTGGCGCCGGTGGTGACCACGATCTTCATCAGCTCGTCCTGCAGGCGCGCGCGCGTCAGCGCGTCGAGCGCGCCGAAGGGCTCGTCCATCAGCAGCATCTTCGGCTCCATCGCCAGCGCGCGTGCGATGCCCACGCGCTGCTTCATACCGCCGGAGATTTCGTGCGGGCGCTTGGCCACGGCGTGGCTCATACCGACGAGTTCCAGCGCGGCCATCGAGCGCTGGCGCAACTGGTCCTTCGATTCCTTCTCGCCGAAGACGCGCTCGACCGCGAGATGCACGTTGTCCAGGCACGAGAGCCACGGCAGCAGCGAATGGTTCTGGAAGACGACGCCGCGGTCCGGGCCTGGGCCTTTCAGCTCACGGTCGTCGAGCAGCAGATGGCCGCCGGTGGGCTCCGTCAGTCCGGCGACGAGATTGAGCAGCGTGCTCTTGCCGCAGCCCGAGTGGCCGATCAGCGCGACGAACTCGCCGCGCTTGACGTCGAGGTTGATGTCGCGCAGCGCCACGAACGGCCCGCGCTTGGTGGCGAAGATCATGCCCACGTCGCTGATCTGCAGCATGGGCTTGGTGGTGTTCTTCAGGTTCATCGCGCGAGCCTCAGGCGTACTCGAAGCGCCGCGCCACCGAGGTCAGCAGCCACTCGAGCAGCAGCCCGACGAAGCCGATGACGAAGATGGCGATGATGATGTGCGCGACGTTCAGGTTGTTCCACTCGTCCCAGACCCAGAAGCCGATGCCGACGCCGCCGGTCAGCATCTCGGCCGCCACGATCACCAGCCAGGCCGTGCCCACCGACAGGCGCACGCCGGTCAGCAGGTAGGGCATCACCGCGGGCAGCAGGATGCGCGTGGCGATCTTCCACTCGCTCAGCGCCAGCACGCGCGCCACGTTCAGGTAGTCCTGCGGCACGCGCTGCACGCCGACCGCGGTGTTGATCAGCATCGGCCAGATCGAGCAGATGAAGATCGTCCAGATCGCGGCCGGGTTGGCGGCCTTGAACACCAGCAGGCCGATCGGCAGCCAGGCCAGCGGCGACACCGGCTTGAG
>CADEEN010000235.1 GCA_902826345.1 uncultured Burkholderiales bacterium
GTTCTCGGTACCCGGCCTGAGGCCGTGCTCCTGCTCGGCACCATGGAGCACCGATCGGATCGGCGTGCCGCTGCGCACGTACAAGGCGCCCACGCCCTTGGGCGCGTAGAACTTGTGCCCCGCCAGCGTCAGCAGATCGACGCCGAGCTCGTCGACGTTCAGCGGCAGCTTGCCGGCGGACTGCGCGGCGTCGGTGTGCAGCACGATGCCCCGCTCGCGCGTCAGGCGAGCGATCTCGCGAATCGGCTGCACGGTGCCTACTTCATTGTTCGCATGCATCACTGAGACGAGCGCCGTCTCCGTGCGCAGCGACTTCTCCAAGGCCTCAAGCGAGATCCGCCCGAAACCGTCGACGGGCACGACCGTCACGTCCCAACCTTGTTCACGCAGGAACATCGCGGGCGCCATCACCGCCGGGTGCTCGATTGCGCTGATCACGACATGGCGTCTGGACGTACCGAGCGAGCGCGCGACACCGAGCAGCGCCAGGTTGTTGGCATCGGTGGCGCAGCCGGTGAAGACGATCTCTTGCGATTGCGCGCCGATCAGGTCGGCCACCTGATGCCGTGCCGTCGCGATCGCCTGCGCGGCGCGGCGGCCCCAAGGGTGCGTGCTGGACGGATTGCCGAACTGATCGCGCAGCCAGGGAAGCATCGCGTCGAGCACTTCGGGCGCCACCGGCGTGGTGGCGTTGTAGTCGAGATAGGTGGGGTTGCGCATCGGTTGTCCTCCTGGATGAAAACGGACTTCGATCTATTGCTGAAGATCGCGCCGCTTCTGCTCGTATTCCTGCCGCTCGATCTCCCCTCGCGCGTAGCGCTCCTGGAGGATTTCGAGCGGAGTCCTCCGGCTGGTGTCGCCGCTTCCGCGCTCACGCATCCCGAACCAGCGCACCAGCGCGATCACACCGACGATGACCAGCACCCAAAAGAGGATCATGACGACCCAGCCAAATCCCATCCACCCGTAGCCGTCGGTCCAACCCATCACTTCCGTCTCCTGGAACACAGGCTTCGCCTGCCCCGGCAGCGCGGGGAGACTGGCAAGCTCCACCTGGCGTTCACGGTCTGGCCCTCAGGTCTTCAAGACGTGACAACCGGCCCGCCCATGGCACGCCACGCCGTCATTCCGCCGCGGACGACACGAACGTCGGCAAAGCCGGCGTCCGCCAGCAGGCCGGCCGCTTGTGCCGAGCGCCGGTCGGTGCGGCAGACCAGGCGGATGGCGTTTTCCCGGCGATCAGCCAGTTCCGTCACTCGAACCGGAAGTTCCGCCAGTGGCAGGTTGGTGGCGCCGGGAATGTGGCCTTCGGGGTCGTTGAACTCGGCAGCGTCGCGCACATCGAGAACGAGCACAGGCTCGCCACGCGCCAACTGCTGCTTGAGCGTGTCCACGTCCAGCATCGGCTGGGCTCTGAACTTGCGCAGCCAGCGCGGCAGGAAGGTCACCGCGCAGACCAGCGCCAGCGCAATCAGCCCGTTGCGCACCATGCCTGCGTCGCCCCCCAGCGCCTGGCGACCGGCATGGCCCAGCCAGGTGTAGGCCAATGCCCCGGGCAGCATGAACACCGCGCTGGCCACGACGTAGGTCATGAAGCGGATGCGTGTGAGGCCGAGCGCGTAGTTCAAGAGGTTGAAGGGGAACAGCGGCACCAGCCGCACGAAGGCGATGAATCGCCAGCCTTCGTCGGCGACGCCGGCGTTCAGCCGCTGCATGCGCGGCCCGGCGCGCCGGCTCACCCAGTCCGCTCCTAGATAGCGGGCGATCAGAAACGCCAGTGCTCCGCCGAGCGTCGCTCCCGTGAGATTCCACACCGTTCCCCACACCGGCCCGAACAGTGCGCCACCGGCCAGCGTGACCAGCGCGCCGGGCAGGAACAACACTGTGGCCGCGACGTACACAACGATGAACACGATGGGGCCGGCCGCACCCGCATCCTCCACCCAGGCGCTCAGCGTGGTGGCGTCAAACCGGTCCCGGAACGCGAGGGTGGTGGCCACCAGGGCCAACAAGGTGAGCGCCATGGCCCAGCGCAAGGCCGTGGACTTCATCGCGTCACTTGCTCGCCGCGCCAGTCGCGGCGATTGATCGCATAGCCATCGACCTCGCCACGGAACGGCAGCATCAGCATGCCGTCCAGGCGTGCCACCTCGTGCGGATCGGTGTGGCCATGAATGCCGATCGTCATCGCCTCATGGCCGGCGCGTGGCTGGGCACGGTAGGTGCCGAACAGGCGGTCCCACCAGGGCAAGTTGAAGCCGAAGTTGGAGTTGGTCTCGTCGTCCTCGACCGAGTGGTGGACGCGGTGCATGTCGGGCGTGACGACGAACCAGCGCACCACGCGGTCGATGCCGGCAGGGATGCGGATGTTGCCGTGGTTGAACATCGCCGTCGCGTTGAGCAGGACCTCGAAGATCACCACGGCCAGCACCGGCGGGCCGAGCACGGTGATCGTCGCGAACTTGATCAGCATCGACAGCGCGATCTCGATCGGGTGGAAGCGGGCGCCGGTGGTCACGTCGTAGTCGAGGTCGGCGTGATGCACCCGGTGCAGCCGCCACAACGCCGGCACGGCGTGAACCATCACGTGCTGCAGCCAGATCACGAAATCCATCGCCACCACGGCCACGGGCACGGCGATCCAGAACGGCACCTGGAAGTGATTGAGCAGGCCCCAGCCGTTGGCCACGCCGAAGGCGGCGATGCCTGCCGCGGCCAGCGGGAACACCAGCCGCAACAGCAGGGTGTTCAGCGTCACCAGACCCAGATTGCTGGTCCAGCGAAGGATCTTGGACACCGTCAGTGCGCGGCGCGGTGCCACGACCTCCCAGAGGCCGATCAGGGCGAAGACGCCCAGGAAGAAGGCCAGCCGGATGACCGGCTCGTTGGCGAGGACGAACTGTTCAAGGTCCATGATGGGCTCCACGCGAATCGACTTAGGCCTGTTTCGGGCTCATTTGCCTTTATTCGCAAGATCGTTAGAATATACACTATGGATAACCGAACGCTCAAGGACCTTCTGTACGAACAGGTCGCCCGTGTGGGCAAGGCATTGGCCAGCCCCAAGCGGCTGGAGATGCTGGAGATGCTGGCGCAGGGCGAGAAGTCGGTGGATGCCGTGGCCAGTGCCGTGGCGGTCGACATCAAGCTGGCCAGCGCGCACCTGAAGGCGCTGAAGGAAGCGCGTCTGGTGCAGAGCCGGCGCGACGGCAAGCGCATGCTCTACCGCCTGAGCGGCCAGGATGTGGCGCAGCTGGGGGTCACGCTGAGGCAAGTCGCCGAGGAACATCTGCTCGAACTGCGCCTGGCGCTGCAGCAGATGATGGCCGAGCCGGAGCGTCTGGCGAAGGTCGGACGCAAGGAGTTGCTGGCACAGGCCAAGCGCGGCGAGGTCGTCGTGCTCGATGTACGCCCCTCCGAGGAGTACGACACGGCGCATCTGCCCTATGCGCGCTCCATGCCGCTGACCGAACTCGCGCATCGCCTGTCGGAACTGCCGCGTGACGTGGAGATCGTCGCCTATTGCCGCGGCCCGTTCTGCCTGATGTCCGACGAAGCCGTGGCGCTATTGAAGAAGCGCGGCTTCCGTGCGCGCAAGACGTTTGACGGTGTCAGCGAATGGCAGGCGGCCGGACTGCCGGTGACACGGCCGTAGCCGCTCCCTCGAAGCAGGCATTCACCATGACGTCCACCCTGTTCATCCTCAATGACGCACCGTATGGAAACGAGCGCGCCTACAACGGGCTGCGGCTCGCTGGTGCCCTGGCCGCCAAGGAAGACCAGGCGGTGCGGCTGTTCCTGATGGCCGACGCCGTCGGTTGCGCCAAGAGCGGGCAGAAAGTGCCTGAGGGCTACTACAACGTGCAGATCATGCTCGGCAAGGTGCTGCGCAAGGGCGAGGTCGGCCTGTGCGGTACCTGCATGGACGCGCGGGGCTTGCGCGACGAGGAAATCATCGAAGGTGCGCGCCGCGGCACGCTGGCGCAACTCGCGGACTGGACCGTCGAGGCCGACAAGGTCCTGGTGTTCTGATCTGCGGACGCCAAGCGCATGGTTCCCGAACTGGGTGTGATCGAGGGCTACTTCGGCAGGCCGTGGTCGCACGCGGATCGAAAGCACGTGATGACCCGGCTGCGGGACATCGGCTACTTGTGGTTCCACTACGCGCCGAAGGCGGACACCTTCCTGCGGCGCCGTTGGCGTGAACCGCATCCGTCCGACGCGCTCGCCGAACTGGTCGAACTCTCGGGGCATTGCCGCAGCCTCGGCATGCGCTTCGGCGTGGGCTTGAGCCCCTACGAGCTGTATCGCGACTTCAGCGGGCCGGGCAGGGCGGACTTCATCGCCAAGGTTCGTGCGCTCGACGACCTCGGCATCGACGACCTCGCGATCCTCTTCGACGACACGCGCGGCGACGTGCCTGAGCTGGCGCTGCGCGAGGCGGACATCGTGCACACGGCGCTGGCCAACACCCGCGCGAGCCGGGTCCTCATGTGCCCGACCTACTACTCCGACGATCGCATGCTCGATGTCGTCTTCGGGGAGAGGCCCGAGGGCTACCTGGACGAACTCGGACGCCGGCTCGATCCCCGGGTCGGTGTCTACTGGACGGGCGAGGAGATCTGCGCCCGCGAGCACAGCGTGTCCCATCTCGCGCGTGTGGCCGAGTCGCTCGGGCGCAAACCGACGCTGTGGGACAACTATCCGGTCAACGACGGGCCGCGCATGTCACGCCATCTGCACCTGCGCGGATTCACGGGGCGCCCGAGCGTGATCGGGCCCCATCTGGCGGGGCACGCCATCAACCCGGCCCTGCAGCCGCACCTGAGCCTGATTCCTGCGGCGACGCTGGCGGCCAGTTATCGCGACGGCGCGACGTACGCCTACATGCGCGCGTTTCGCGAGGCCGCCCGTGCATGCGCCGGCGATGCGCTCGCGAGCATGCTCGAGACCGACCTGCATGCCCTGCAGGACCGTGGCATCGATGACCTGGGCGACGACCGCAGGCGCCTGCGTCAGCGCTACGCGGCGGTGGCGCATCCGATGGCCGTGGAGATCGTGCGCTGGCTCGATGGTGCCGACACCGTGGACAGCTGGGTCGAGGAGGCTTGATCGATTCACCTGCCCTTCCTCGATGCCCGCGCCGGGCCGCGGTCCGGTGCCTGCCTGTTCCCGCGGGGTGCAACGTGCACCCCAGGCTCAACCCCGCCAACCGATGGCTTACTTTTAACCACCCCCACTGGAGACAAGCGTGATCCCACGCCGACTTGCACTGACCCTCGCACTCGCCGCAGCCGCATTCACACCGCTGGCAGCCCACGCCCAGGCCGACAAAGCCACCATCAATGCGCTGGAGGGCTACTTCGACTTCGTGGATGCGAACGCCGGCACCATCCTGCCCGAGCAGATCCCGGCCGAGGACTACAAGAAGTTCCACGTGCTCGACGTGCGTGACGCGGTCCAGTTCGCCAAGGACCACATCCCCGGAGCGGTGAACATCGAGTGGCGCCAGGTCTTTGCTCAGCGCGCCAAGCTGCCCAAGGGCAAGACCATCCTCGTCTACTGCAACACCAGTTCGTTCGCCGCCCAAGCCGCGATGGCTCTGCGCATGGACGGCTTCGAGAATGTGCGGCTGCTCTACGGCGGCTACAACGAGTGGAAGGCGCGCGGTGGCCTGGAGGCTTATGCCCGGGCGAGCAAGAAGAGCTGAGGAAGCACGGTGATCACGCAGTCCACGCTGACGTGTCCGTCGTGCGGGCACTCGAAGACTGAAATCATGCCGACCGACGCTTGCCAGTTCTTCTACGAGTGCGAGCAGTGCCATGCGGTGCTCCGTCCGAAGCCGGGTGACTGCTGCGTCTTCTGCTCGTTTGGCACCCAGAAGTGCCCGCCGATGCAGGCGGGCAGCTCCTCTTGCTGCACAGCATGACCGCATCGACACGGGGCAGCCGGCCGGTTTGCGACCAGGCCCTTGGCCGTGCTCGCGCGGAATCGTCGTGCCGGCCTTTACAGCACGCGCTTGATCCCCGTGTACTCGCCGCTCGTCTTCAAGGTTACGGTGACCTCGGCCGGTGACCGGTTGCGCCAGAACCAGCCATGCTTGCCGTCGAAGGCGGCTTCGATGACGCCCTCGTGTTGTTTCGTGTCGCGGCCCTTGCCGTAGCCGTGATAGAAATCCTTGGGCGCATTGGGCGGATCGCCGTGGGTGTCGAAGTTGACGCCGCCGCCGCTCGACGCCCATCGGTAGGTCACCTTGGCGCCTTTGCGCATGTCGAGTTTCACTTCGGCGGCCTGCCCGGGCTTGAGCGTGATGCTGACCGCGTCGGCTGCATTGGAGGGCGCTCCTGCCGGCGATGGCGCTTCGGGCGCAGTGACCGCCGCCGCCTGGGCTTGCGCAACAGGGGCTGCGCGGTTCTCGACGGCCGGTGGGATCTCCTGAGCGGCTTCGGCCGCCAGCGTGGTCTTGATCTCGCCCATCTTGGTCAGGCCCAACAGGCGGCCGATGCCCGTCGGGTCGATGCCGTACTCGGCGGGCAGCACGGCCGCGACGAGCAGCACGCTGGCGCTGACGAAGGCGATGGCCGTGGAGCGAAGCAACTGGCGCGAACTCGGAAGTTCAGCGCGCGCGGGAAGGTCGGTGTTGTACATGGTGGAGAACTCGTTTCAGGTTTCGGGTCAGGCCGTGAACAGGCCCGTGAGTTGGTAGCCGATGAGCACGAAGCCGGCACAGAGCAAGCCGACGTTGGCGCTGTAGGCATGGCGAAGGAAGCTGTCGCTGCGGCGCCAGTAGCCGAACACGATCAGCATGGCGCCGAGAGCCAGCAACTGG
>CADEEN010000236.1 GCA_902826345.1 uncultured Burkholderiales bacterium
GGCTCGCGCAGGAGTACCAGAAGCGGACCGGTGAGAAGTACATGCCGCAGTTCGGCGGCTTCTGCAGCAACGGCATCAACTATGCGATTCCCTGGGGCGGCGGTGGTGGGCCGAACACCTGGCGCATCTACCGCGGCAAGCTCTACGTCTTCGGCGGCCAATCGTCGCGTGACCACTTCGAGATCGAGACCGAAAAGAACCTCGCGCTCGCGCACAAGTACTGGAACGACGAGGTGGCCGGCTCGACCGCCGTGATCACACGCTACAAGCGGCTGGTGTTTCGCGTGCCGCACTACAAGACCGGCAAGCAGTTGGACGAGGAATGGTCGTCGCTGCGCTCTGCAGGCAAGTTGCCGGTGATGCCGGGTGCGGCGCAGGTGGTGTCAGCGGCGCCGTGATGCCTGCACGGCGCGCCGACGCCCACGCTACTGCCCGGTGAAATTCGCCGCGATGAAGTTGCCGGGCACGGTGTAGAACATGTAGAGCGTCTCCTTGCTCTTGTCGGTGACGGCGGGGTTCTTGAAGGTGACCTTCCACTCCTTGCCCTTCTTGCCTTCGACGACTTCGGCCTTGTCGTGCTTGACGGCCTGCCACGAGGCGTCGAGTTTGCCGGCCTTGATCAGCGCGGCCTTGTTTTGGCCGGCGCAACCGACGACGACCGATTCGGCCGCCGGCTTGCTGCCGTGGAAGTGGCACTCGCCGTCGCCGCCGGCCAGCGCAGCGGGCGCGAAGCTGAAAGCGAAGATGAACGAGGCCAGTGTGATCAGTTTTTTCATGGAGCGGTCCTTTCGGTGGGTTGAAGAAGTCAGAGTTTGTTGCGCGTGCCGTCGGTCGAGTTCTCGATGTTCATGTCCTCATGAATGTGTCGATGCTCCTCCTCGGGGAAGCGGAAACCGTTGGGATCGGAGTCATGCTGGTAGCCGTGCAGTTGCATGAACAACAGATAGATGCCGGCGAAGACAAGGCCGAGGTTGGCGAGATAGCTGAAGCGCGTGAACGACTCGCGCCAACGCCACGCTGATAGGAGCGCGACCATCACAGTCAGCGCGGCGATCTGCCCCAACTCCACGCCGACGTTGAAACTGAGGATGCGCCACAGCATCGCCAGCGGGTCATCCCCCAACGGCAGTTGCTGCAAGCGCGTGGACAAACCGAAGCCGTGCAGCAGGCCGAAGATGAACACCGCCCAGAGCAGGTTCGGCGGCGCCATGCCGAGGTGCTTCTGAAAGCCGCCGTTGTTGTCGAAGCCCTTGTAGATGACGCTGATGGCGATGACGGCGTCGATGAGGTAGTAGTTCCAGGTGATCTTGAAGAAGGTGGCGAAGATCAGCGTGATGCAGTGACCGAGCGTGAACACGGTGACGAACTTGGCCACGTCCTTGAAACTGGTCAGGAAGAAGACCACGCCGAAGAGGAACAGCAGGTGGTCGTAGCCGGTCAGCATGTGGCTGGCGCCGAGGCCGACGTACTGCAGGTAGCTGCCGTCGAGCATGCGCTGACGGTCCTCCGGCGAAATGCCGTGGGCCAGCGCGGTCAGCGGCGGCACGGTCAGCAGCAGCGCCGGCCACAGGCGATGAAAGGAATTGAGTTGCATGGAGACCCGAAGTGGTTGCGGTCGATGAATCGACGGGTCCACGACACGAGGTCATGGACAAGCCTGCGAACTGCCGATAGCCGGCGCGGCACCGAAGCGCACGCCCGTGATCAGGACGCGGCGCGAGGCGGCCGCAAAGGGCCTTCGAGGAAAACGGTGACCACCGCCGCAGCGGCCGTCCATCCGACGGCGCTGGGACGCAGGTCCGCAAGCACGGTGGCCGACGCTTGCAGCAGTGCAGAGAACTGCATGCCTTCGTCGGCATGCTGATGCACCGACTCGTCCGCGGCTGGCTCCAGATGCAACGAGCCATCGTCGTGATGGTGGTGGCCCGCCGCCTGCGCGTGCGTGATCGCATGCGCGAACGCTTGCGACTTCTGCTCTACACCGAAAGCGGTGATGCCAACCGCTGCCTGAAACAGCAGCGCAATCAACACGGCGGCGATCCAGGCATGGCGCAACATGGCGCCTTAGTTTAGCCGCCGCTGCAGCGCAGCGCTGTGACAGGTCGCAGCATCGAGCCGCCCCTCATCCGCGATGTAGTGCCCTCAGTTCGCGCTCGCGGATCATCGTGTCGCGATACCCGGCCGCGATGGCGCGCTCGCGGAAATCGCGCGACAGGCTGACCCAGTAGCCGAAGTCGGGCTTGAGCACGAGGTCGGCTACTTTTGCGTCGGCATCGACGAGCGCTTTCTTCTTCGCGTCGCTGTCACGGTAACGCTCGGCGCCGGGCGGCAGGCGGTCGCTGTGCGCAGTGGCATCGACGGCGATCACCACCCGTGCGCCGAGCGCGCGCGCCAGGCGCACCGGCAGTGGCTGGTGCCAATCGGCATCGACATACGTTTCGCCGCGGATGCGTACCGGTGCAAACTGGCCTTCGATGGCGGCGCTGGCCTGCACCGCCAGGCCGACGTCGCCGGCGGTGAACGCCACCGTGCGGCCGTCGCGTTTGCGGCTGGCCACGCAGGCCATCGCGATCGGCATGCGCTCCAGTTGCTGCACCGCCACGTGGCGGCGCACGAGTTCGGCCAGCGGCGCGCCAGAGAATCGTTCGTCGGCGCCGATGGCCACGCGCGCCATCGCCAGCGGCTGCAGCTCGAGCGCGATGGTTTCGATGGCCGGCGCCGGCACGCCCGAGGCGCGCAGCGAGCCGACGAGCGCGCCGACCGAAGCGCCAACGATCAGGTCCGGCGACAGGCCCATCTCGTGCAGCGCACGCAGCACGCCCACATGCGTGAAGCCACGCGGCCCACCCGAGCTGAGCACCCAGGCCACGCGCGGCAGGCGCGCCAGTGGTTGCTCTCGCGGCGCGTCGTCGCCGGCGTGATCGACGTCGCTCGCGAAGGTGCAACCGGCGAGTGAGGCGGCGCCGAGCGCCGCGCCGATGAGGCGCCGCCGCGCCGGCGCCACGGACTCAGCGCAGCGGCTGGGCGCGGGCCGCCAGGGCATCGCTCGGATCGAAGGTTCCGTGCACGGCGGCGTGCTGCGCCTCACCGGCGTAAGGCGCGGGCCAACCCAGGATCGCCGACGCGGCTTCGCAGCGCCGCCGCAGGTCGTGCGCGTCGCGCCCGCCGAGATGCAGGATGCCGTAGCGGTGGCTGCCGAGCCATTTGAAGTCACGCGCCAGCGAGTGGCCGGACTTGGGATAGGTGAAGAGCATCGCGTCCGGGAACTCACGCGCCAGGCGCGCGCGCTGCCACGGCCCAGGCATGGCCGGGATGGTGTCGCGCGCATCTGTGGTGCGGTAGACGAAGCTCGACGCTGCGCCCGCGCTCGGCTCGGCGCGCGGCAGCGCGGCCGGGTCCTGTCCCATTGCCAGCGCGAGGCCGATCTCGTGCGCATCGACGCCGTGCACGCGGCGGTAGAGGTCCCCGAACTGCGACGCCAGGCGCGGGTTGAACTCGATCACCGACAGGCGCTCGCTCGCCGGCTCGTGGAAGAACTCCATGTTGAACAGGCCATGCGTGAAGCCGACCGCGGCGAGGAACTTGCGCGCCACGTCGGCCGCACGCTCGGCCACGGCCGTCGGCAGTCGTGACGGCAGGTCCCAGCGCATGAAGGCCTGCGTGCCGGGGTACATCACGGCGTCGACGATGCCGAGCACGTGCAGCCGGCCGTCGAAGACGTAGCCGTCGAGGTTGTACTGCGGCGCGCGCAGCGGCTCTTCGAGCATCATGCGGTGCGCCGTGCCCACGCCCGGCAGGCGCTGGCGGGCGATGCGCTCGAAGGGCTCGACGAGGCGGCGGATGACCCACAGCTCGCGCTTGCCGAAGCGCGTGTGCTCGTGCAACTCGCGCTCGTGGCGCACCGGCCGCGCCAACACCGAGAACGCAGCCTTCACCGGCTTGACGTAGCTCGGGTACGCCAAGCCCGCGGGAATCGGGCCGCCGTAGTGCGCGTCGAGATCGGAGAAACGCAAGTTGGCCTCGGGGCAGACCCGCTGCAGCACACGGCGCGCGTGCAGTTTGTGCTGGCAGGCGATGACGGCTTCGGGCGCGGTGCCGGGCAGGCCGGCGGCTTCGGCCACCAGTGCGGCGGCCAGCGCGCCGAACTGCTCGTGGTGCGAGACCACGCCGGACCAGCCGCGCTGCCGCGCGCGCCGCGCCTGCTTGGCGGCAAACGCGCCGAGGTCGAAGTTGATCAGGCGCGCGTTGCTTGGGAAGGAGAACAGGTCGAAGCCTGCGCGGTCGTAGGCGAAGCGCTGACCCAAGGCCTGGTGCGCCAGCGCGTCCCAGTCGTAGTCGAACAGCAGGCCCAGCCGTTCACGGCGTGCGTGGCGCAGGGCGTCGGGTCGTCTCGGCTCGGTCATGGTTCGGGCGTTGGATTGTGCTGTGCTCGGCGTGCGGGTGCGTCAGGGCATGTACGAAGCAAGCCGGGAAGGCTTTGCCGCGTAAGCGCTCGGTCGCACCGCCTCGCAAAACCTTACGCGCAGTGGACGGCATCGGATGCGTCCGGGGGCAGGAAAAAGGCCACCTGAAGTGGCCCTTGCGGCACAACGGCACGGCCGGTCTATCTTTGCGCAATGGGCTTGACGTCGCGCCGCGGCGAGCCGACGAAGAGTTGGCGCGGCCGGCCGATCTTGTACTCCGGGTCACCGATCATCTCGTTCAATTGCGCGATCCAGCCGACCGTGCGCGCCAGCGCGAAGATGGCGGTGAACAGGCTGACCGGAATGCCGATCGCGCGCTGCACGATGCCGGAATAGAAATCGACGTTCGGGTACAGCTTGCGGGCGACGAAGTACTCGTCCTCGAGCGCGATCTTCTCCAGCGCCATCGCCAGCTTGAACAGCGGGTCGTTGCCCAGGCCGAGCGCGTCGAGCACCTCGTGGCAGGTCTCGCGCATCAGCTTGGCGCGCGGGTCGTAGTTCTTGTAGACCCGGTGGCCGAAGCCCATCAGCTTGACGTTGGAGTTCTTGTCCTTCACCTGCTTGATGAACTCGCCGATCTTCTCGACGCCGCCCATCTTCTGCACGTCTTCCAGCATGTTCAGCGCCGCCTCGTTGGCGCCGCCGTGGGCCGGGCCCCACAGGCAGGCCACGCCGGCGGCGATGGCCGCGAACGGGTTGGTGCCCGAGCTGCCGCATAGGCGCACGGTGGACGTGGACGCGTTCTGCTCGTGGTCGGCGTGCAGGATGAAAATGCGGTCGATGGCGCGCACCAGCACGTCGTTGGGCTCGTACTCCTCACACGGCGTGGCGAACATCATGCGCATGAAGTTCGCTGAATAGCTCAGCGAGTTCTTCGGGTAGATGTAGGGCTGGCCGATGCCGTACTTGTAGGCCATGGCCACCAGCGTCGGCATCTTGGCGATCAGGCGAATCGCCGAGATCTCGCGGTGCCGCGGGTTGTTGATGTCGGTGCTGTCGTGATAGAAGGCCGACAGGCCGCCGACCAGCCCCGTCATCACCGCCATCGGGTGCGCATCACGGCGAAAACCGCGCAGGAAGAACTGCATCTGCTCGTTGACCATCGTGTGGTTGGTGACGAGCTTGTCGAAGTCTTTCTGCTGCTGCCCGTTGGGCAGTTCGCCGTAGAGCAGCAGGTGACAGACGTCGAGGAAATCGCACTGCGTGGCCAATTGCTCGATCGGGTAGCCGCGGTACAGCAGCTCGCCCTTGTCGCCGTCGATGTAGGTGATCGACGAGTTGCACGCCGCCGTGGACAGGAACCCCGGGTCGTAGGTGAATTTGCCGGTCTGCGCGTAGAGCTTTCGGATGTCGATCACGTCCGGACCGATGCTGCCCTTGTAGATCGGCAGCTCCATCTCGGGCGAGCCGTCGGAGAATTTCAGCGTGGCTTTCACGTCGGACGGGGTCATCATGGTCAATGCCTTTCTGCGGAATACGGTGTGCGCATCAAGCGCAGAACGTCATGCACATCGGTGTCGTCGAGCGCACCCTCAGGCTCGCGGCGCGCGAGCAACAAATCGAGCAGGTCGGGGTCGGCGAGTTCCATCAGGCGCGTCAGGCCTTGCGCACGGCTGACGGTCAAGGCCTGTCCGTGATGCGAAAAGAAACGCTCGATGAACAGGTCGTTCTCGAGCAGGCCGCGGCGGCAACGCCACCGGAGTTTGTTGAGCTCGGCCACCGACAGCATCAGACGGCCCGCCGCACCATCAGCTCTTTGATCTTGCCGATCGCCTTGGTCGGATTCAGCCCCTTCGGGCAGACGTCGATGCAGTTCATGATGGTGTGGCAGCGGAACAGACGGTACGGGTCTTCGAGGTTGTCCAGGCGCTCGGCCGTGGCTTCGTCGCGGCTGTCGGCGATGAAGCGATAGGCTTGCAACAGGCCGGCCGGGCCGACGAACTTGTCCGGGTTCCACCAGAAGCTCGGGCAGCTCGTCGAACACGAGGCGCATAGGATGCACTCGTACAGCCCGTTCAACTCGTCGCGCTCCTCGGGCGACTGCAGGCGCTCTTTCTCCGGCGGCGTGTTGTCGTTGACGAGGTAGGGCTTGATCGAGTGGTACTGCTTGAAGAACTGCGTCATGTCGACGATCAGGTCACGAATCACCGGCAGGCCGGGCAGCGGCTTCAGCACCACCACGTCGGGCAGCGTGCGCATGTTCGTCAGGCAGGCCAGGCCGTTCTTGCCGTTGATGTTCATCGCATCCGAACCGCAGACGCCCTCGCGGCACGAGCGGCGGAAAGTGATCGACGGATCGATCGCCTTCAACTTCATCAGCGCGTCGAGCAGCATGCGCTCCGAGCCGTCGAGCTCGACCTGCAGC
>CADEEN010000237.1 GCA_902826345.1 uncultured Burkholderiales bacterium
GCGCACGGCCTGCCCGGCGTCGAGCGCCAACTGCGCCGCCACACGCGGAAATGCCAGCGCCTTGCCGTCGGGCGCGGTCACGCCCAAGACGCGCTCATGCACCGGCAGGCGCGCATCGACATCGCCCACCGGAAAGATCGGCCCGTTGTCGTCGCGGCCGCGCAGCGGATCGAGCGGGTAGCGGCGGCCGACGCCGCCGTCTTCGGCGACGATGGTGGTGCGCGGATGCGCCTTGCGCCATGCACCCCAGGTCGAGACGACGACGGTGGTCTGCGGCAGCGTCACGCCGGCCTTGTGCAACGGGCCGGAGATGGCGCGGCCGGTGAAGGTGTCGACGGCCGACCAGGTGCTGAGGTCGTACATGAACTTGTTCGAGCGCGACAGCAGCCCCGACGTGCGCAGCAGCGGGGCGAAGCCCGGCACGCGGTCGGTGAAGAAGGCCTGCGCCGACAGGCACAAGGTGCAATACGGCATCGCGATGCGGCGTCCGCCCAGCGTGTCGTTGACCATCTCGTGCACTTCCATGATGTTCTTCGGGTAGGCGCGAGCCTGGCCGTCGATGACGACGCCGAAGACGATCGCGCTGTCGGGGTACCAGCGGCCCTGCGCGGCCGGCGTCGTCTTCGGCTGGTCGAGCGCGGGAATGCAGCCGCGCGGGCAGACCTCGCCCTGTGTCGCATCGGCGCGATCGTCGATGAAGACGCCGCCCCAGCCCACCAGACGCCAATCGACGGCCGAGTTCGCGTCGGCGAAGAACGGCGCCCACTTCGGCTCGATCAACAAGAAGAGGTCGCGCTTCAATTCGCGGTAGCCCGGCGGCGCCGGCAGATCCCAGGCCAGCAGCCGGTCACCCATCGCGACGAAGGAATCGGCTGGCAGCGGCGAGCCGGTGAGCTGCTCGAAGGCCGAGACCACCTCGGCGGGCTGGTCGGCAAAACGCAGCAGGTCGTAGAGGTACCAGCCCATGCGCGCATCGCCCGAGGCGGCGATGGCCTTGACCGCAGCCGCGGGGAAGCGTCGCTCGCGCAACTCGGCCCCGGCCGCGGCCAGCGCTTTGGCAAGCTCGGGCGACAGCGCACCCTGGGCCGCAGCGGGCGCGGGCGGAAAGAGTTGGCCCTGCTTGTCCTTGCGCTCACCGATCGCCGGCTTTTCCGTGGCATCCGTTGCGGCGAGTGCGCTGCTGCCGCACCACACCACCAGCGCTGCCGCGAGCGCGAACGACGAGCGGGCGATGCGGCTGCTGCACAGACGAGGCTTCATGGCACGTGCTTTCGCGAGAGTCGTGGAGTGCCTGGGTCGCTGCAGGCGCTCCTTGCTTACAGCGCCGGGTTCGTCGCGACGAGCCGAGAGTCGTCAGAACCCCGGAAGCTTGGCTGAGTTGGCGCGGCGCGCCTTGCCAGCCAGGCGCGCCTTCACCCGCGACCGACCCCGCGAGCGCTCGATGCGGGCGGTGCCTGCCCCGCGCCCGCCTGCTGCCGCCGCCACGCTGCCGGCGGCAGCCCGTACTCGCGGCGGAAGGCGCGGCTGAACGCGGTGTCGGTCTGGAAGCCGACTTCCTCGGCGATGCGCGACAGCGGCGCGTTGCTGCCCGCCAGCAGGTTGCCCGCGAGCAGCAGCCGCCAGTGCGACAGGTATTGCATCGGCGGCGTGCCCACCAGCGACAGGAAGCGCTCGGCGAGCACGCTGCGCGAGGTGGCGGCCTCGCGTGCCAGATCGTCGAGCGACCAGGCGCGCGCCGGGTCGGCGTGCAGCGCACGCATCGCCGCGCCGACGATGCGGTCGGACACGCCGGCGAGCCAGCCGCTGCGACCTTCGGCCTGCTCGTTCATCATGTACAGGCGCAGCACTTCGATGAAGAGCACCTCGGCCAGCTTGGCGAGCACACCTTCGCCTCCGGGGCGCGGCGAGCGCGCCTCGGCCAGCGCATAGCGCAGCGACGCTTCGAGCCAGACGCCGGCGTTGGAGCCGCGCACGCTCACCGCCACCAGCGGCGGCAGCCCGGCGAGCAGCAGCCGCGCCAGTCGCGAGTCGCAGGCGAGATAACCGCAGATCAACTTCGTGCTCGCGCCGCCGCCGCCGTACGCGAGCAGGCGCGGCCGCCGCGCCAGCACCTTGTGCAGCGGCGCGCCCGAGGCCGGCTCGAGCCCCGGCTGCGAGCCCATGCGGTGCGCATGGCCGTGCGGGAACAGCACCGCATCGCCGGCCGCAACGCGCACCGGCGGCAAGCCGTCGATCTCGACCCAGCATTCGCCCTCGGTGATGAGGTGGAAGACCACCACGCGCTCGGCGCGCGGTTCGAGGTGCGGCGCTGCTGCATCGGCGTGCGGCGACTGGTAGCACCAGGGCGCGCTGAACCGGCCCTGCAGGAAGATCGCGCCCACCAGGCGCACCACGCGCAGCGTTTGCGACAGTGCGTCCATCATCACGCTGCGTCAGCGCCGACCTGGGCATGCAGCGCCACGGGCGTCTGCACTTCCAGCGCCTGCGTCACCGGCGACAGGCGCGCGCAGCGCTCCACCAGCGCGCGCAAGCGTTCGGGTGATTCGCCTGCGGCGGCGATGCGCACGTGCAACTGCACGTCGAACGGGCCGGCCGCCACCGGCGCACCGTCGGCATCGGGCAGGTCCACCAGGCCACGGGCATCGGACTGGCTGCTCGCGCGCGCTTCGAGCAGGCCGAGCGCGATGCCCTCGGCGGCCGCACCGATCGCGATGCGTGTCACTGCACACGATGCCAGCGCGGCGCGCAACAGCCAGCCCGGCGAGGGGCCGCCGCGGCCGCCGAGCTCGGGCGGCATGTCGGTTGCGCACTCGGCGCCGTCGGCATGGCGCGCCACCGTGCGCAGGCCGCCGTCCCAGTGCGCCAGCGCCGCAGCATCGGCGTCGATGCCTGCGCTCGGCCGGCGTTGCAGGACGCTGCGCAGGCGCTGCAGCGCGGCAGCGAGTTCGGTGGTGGACATCAAGGCTCCCGGGGCGTGGTCCGAGCGTCGATTCTGAGCATGCGGACCCGTGTTGAACAGCACCGCAGGCGGCGCGAGAGCGCGGCGACGGACGCTCGGGCAACCCGGCAGGACGGTCGGGCAAGAGCGCACGCGGTGCGCGCCGCGCCGCGGACGCGCAGGCAAGCCGCACGGACGTGCGGGCAGGACGCGCCACCGTGCGCCGCGCACAGTGTTGTGCAGCGCGGCTCTCACGCCGCGCAAGCCGCAACCACCGTCTGCGTTGTCAAAGGAATTCGTCATGAACAAGCACTTGCTCCACACCGTCGCCATTGCGCTGTTCAGCCTGCTCGGCTTGCCGTTGGCCGCGCTGGCCGTGCACGGCGCGGCCGGCGAACACGCTACCGAGGCGCGCGTCTCCACCGTCGCCGGCGACCAGATGCAGTGGGGCGCAGCGCCGCCGTCGCTGCCACGCGGCGCGCAGGCCATCGCGCTGCTCGGCCACCCGTCGAAGGAGGGCCCGTTCGTGCTGCGGCTGAAGTTCCCCGCCGGCTTCGTCGTGCCGCCGCACTGCCACTCGAAGGACGAACTGGTGACGGTGATCTCCGGCCGCTTCGCCATCACCACCGGCGAAAAGTTCGACCGCGCAGCACAGAAGGCGCTGCCCTCCGGCAGCTTCTTTCATCTGCCCGCCGGCACGCCGCACTACGCCTGGGCTGAAGTCGAAACGGTCGTGCAGATCAACGGCATCGGGCCGTTCGACGTGACCTATGTCGATCGCAAGGACGATCCGCGGGCGCAGTGACGGCGATGGGCCGCGCCGAGACCGAGCGTTTTTTGCTGCGCGTGCAGCGCTACGGCTGGGACCTCGCTGTCGAGCCGTATGCGCTGCACTGGCAGGCACCGCTGGCGGCGCTGCACGCCCGGCTGCTCGAACACGCGCAGCTCGTACCCGGCGAGCGCGTGCTCGACGTGGCCTGCGGTACCGGCATCGTGTCGCTCGAAGCGGCACGCAGCGTCGGCCCAGGCGGCCACGTGCTCGGCGTCGATCTGTCGGGCCGCATGGTCGAGGCGGCGCAGCGTGGTGCGATCGCGCAAGGCCTCGGCCACGTGGCGTTCGCGCGCATGGATGCGCAGGCGCTGCAACTGGCGGATGGTGCTGCGGGCTGCGGAGCCGATGCCGCCACCGGCGCCGGCTTCGATGCCGCGCTGTGCGCGCTCGGCCTGATGTACGCACCCGACCCGGTGGCTGCGCTCGGCGAGATGCGCCGCGTCGTCCGCCCCGGCGGGCGCGTTGCGCTCGCCGTCTGGGGCGCGCGCGAGCGCTGCGGCTGGGCGCCGCTGTTCGGCATCGTCGATGACGACGTCCGCAGCGAGGTCTGCCCGTTGTTCTTCGCGCTCGGCCAGGGCGAAACGCTGGCCCGCCGCTGCGAGCAGGTGGGGCTGCGCGTGCGCACGCAGGAGCGCCTGCCGGGCTGGCTCGACTATGCGAGCGCCGAGAGCGCTTGCGACGCCGCCTTCGTCGGCGGTCCGGTGGCCCTGGCGTGGTCGCGCTTCGAGCCTGCCGTGCGCGCACGCGTGCGCCGGCGCTACACGGAAGCGATCGCGCGCTGGCGCAACGCGGCGGGGGCGTACCGCCTGCCGGCCGAGTTCGTCATCGTCACTGCGCAGCGCGAGTAGCGCGGTGCGCTGCCCTCGGCAACGCACCGCGCCGCTTCTTCGCTCTCAAGAAAACGCCGGGCCGCTCCCAAGGTCTGGGGGCGCTCAGTAGCGGATCGCCAGATCGATCAACGCCGGCCCGCCCGCGCCGCCGATCAGCGACAACGCGGCATCGCCCGAGGGGTTGCGATAGAGCGTGGCGGCACCCGTCGTCAGTGACACTGTGTACAGCGTGAACGGGCCACTCGCGCCGGTGCGCAGCGCCGCGAGCACCAGGCCGTTGCCGCCGCCGGCGATGTCGAAGCCGGTGCCGCCTGCGACGTTGACGCCGAGCGCGCCCACGTCCACCAGCGTGCCGTCGTTGGGCGGGTTCTGCCGCGCCAGCACGTCGGTCGTGCCGTCGAGGTCGAACAGCGCCGTCGCCGTCGTGCCGGCGAAGCTGTTGGTGTACGCCGCGCCGACGACGCCCGTGCGGCTCGTGGCGCCGTCGGTGGTAGTGGCGCCGGTGTCGACGTTGATGCGCAGGTTCTGCCCGCTCTCGCTGATGACGCGCAGGCGGTCGGCGGCCGGGTTGAAGTCGACGCTGAACGTCGTGCCCGAAAGGCCCGCATACGGCGCCGTCACGTCGGCCACGTCGGCGGCCAGCGTGGCGGCGAGCGTCGCCGCGCCGCTGTCGGCGTTCACGGTGTAGAGCTTGCCGGCGCTGGTCAGCGCGTAGAGCATGGCGTTGGCCGGACGGAAGTCGATGCCGACCACCGTCTCGCCGGCGCCCAGGCCGCTGATCGAGACGGCGCCGGTGATCGTGTTCGGCGCCTTCGGGTCGAAGGCTGCCAGGCGGTTGTCTGCCGTCAAGCCGAGCGCGCGCGGCGCCGCCGGCTGTTGCAACGCGATGCCCTTGATCGCCTCGCCGCCGGCGACCACGCCCACGGCGAGCGCGGCACCGGTGGCGAGGTTGATCGAGTGCAGCGTCGTCGAGCCGGCCGCGCCCACCACCGCGTAACCGCTGTTGTTGCGCGCATCGATGTCGAAGCCGTTGACCGCCGTTGCGGCCACGCCGAGCGGCAGCCCGGCGCCGAGCGTGCCGTTGTTCGGCGGATCCTGCAAGTGCAGCGTGCCGGCGCTGGCGTCGAGCACGAAGAGCTGCGTGGCCGTCGTGCCGGCGAACGAGTTGGTGTAGGCCGCGGCCGAGACTTGTGCCACGCCTGATGCCGCCGGCGTGATCGCGCCGTCGGTGGTCGTGTCGCCGGTGTCGACGTTGATGCGCAGGTTCTGCCCCGCGTTGCTGACGACGCGCAGCCGGTCGGCCGCCGGGTTGAAGTCGACGCCGAAGTCGGCGCCGGCCAGCGCGGTGAACGGGTTGTCGTCGCCGGCTGCGGCGCGCAATGTCGCCTTGGCCGTGGCTGCGCCGGTGCTCGGATCGATCGTGTAGATCGCGCCCGCGCTGCCGACGCCGTAGAGCATGCCGTCGGCGGGCCGATAGTCGATGCCGAGCAGCGTTTCGCCCGAAGCCAGGCCGGTCACGGCGACCGTGCCGACCGTGGTGCCCGGCGCGCTGCGGTTGAACGACATCAGCTTGCCGCTGGCGGTGAGCGCCACCGTGTCGCCGACCTGTACCGCCACGGTGGCGTCATCGTCGTCGTCATCGCTGCCGCCGCAGGCGACCAGCAGGGCCGCGCCGGCGATCATCGTCAGGGCGGTGGTCATGCGAAAGGATTTCTTGCTGCGCATCATCATGGCTCGTGCTCCTGTAGAGGTTGAAGGCATCCGCCGCCGTGGCTGCGGTGTGCGCAACGGCGGGGTCACTGCCAGCTCTACGGGGGCGTGTCGCCGATGGATGCGGCGTTACCCGGAGTTACCGCGCGGCGCGCGGTCGCGACCTCAGCGCTTCTTGGTGTCGGACGGCGCAGGTTTGTCGTCGGCCTTCTTCTGGTCGCCGATCACGTCCTTCAGCGGGCAGACCGAAAACGCCGGGCACTTCTTGCAACCCACGGCAAGGGCGATCGGGCACAGGGTCATGTCAGGCTCCTGGTGGCAACGGGTGCGCTGCCCACAAAGCATAGGGGCGCCGGCTTGAGTGTCGATCGCCACAAACCACGAGCCGCGTCCGAGTACAACGCATCCAGCTCGGCGCTTGAGTTCGACTGAGCCTTGCAATCGCCCGCCGACGGGTCCACGATGCGACCGCATGAGCGCAGCCCCGCTCGAACAGGTCCTGCG
>CADEEN010000238.1 GCA_902826345.1 uncultured Burkholderiales bacterium
GTGCTGAAGAAGGAGATGGTCGCCAGGATGGCGAAGAACCCGCTGATCTTCGCGCTGGCCAACCCGAACCCGGAGATCCTGCCCGAGGACGTGAAGGCGGTGCGCGACGACGCCATCATCGCCACCGGCCGCACCGACTACCCGAACCAGGTCAACAACGTCCTGTGTTTCCCGTACATCTTCCGCGGCGCGCTCGATGCCGGCGCGTCGACCATCACCGACGAGATGGAGATCGCCGCGGTGCACGCCATCGCCGAACTCGCTCAGGCCGAGCAGAGCGAGGTGGTGGCGGCTGCGTATGCGGGCGAGAAGCTGGCCTTCGGACCCGAGTACCTCATTCCCAAGCCCTTCGACCCGCGCCTGATGATGAAGATCGCGCCCGCCGTGGCCCAAGCAGCCGCCGACAGCGGCGTGGCGCTGCGGCCGGTGGCCGACATGGCTGCGTACCGCGAACGGCTGCAGAGCTTCGTGTTCGCGTCCGGCACGATCATGAAACCGATCTTCGCCGCCGCGAAACTGGCCGAGCGCAAGCGTGTGGCCTACGCCGAAGGCGAAGAAGAGCGCGTGCTGCGCGCCTGCCAGATCGTGGTCGATGAAGGCCTCGCGCGTCCGACGCTGATCGGGCGGCCGGAAGTCATCGCACAGCGCATCGAGAAGTTCGGCCTGCGCCTGCGCGAGCAGCTCGACTACGACATCGTGAACGTGGAACAGGACGACCGCTACCGCGACTTCTGGCAGACCTACCACCGCATGACCGAGCGCAAGGGCGTCACGGTGGCGATCGCCAAGATCGAGATGCGCCGCCGCCTGACGCTGATCGGCGCGATGATGCTGCACAAGGGCCTGGTCGATGGTCTGCTCTGCGGCACCTGGGGCACGACACACGCGCACCTGCACTACATCGATCAGGTCATCGGCAAGCGCCCCGGCGGCGCGGCGAGCACGCCGCAGGAAGTGCCGGTGTACGCGTGCATGAACGGATTGATGCTGCCGGGCCGCCAGGTTTTCCTCGTCGACACGCACGTCAATGCCGACCCGAGCGCCGAGGAGCTGGCCGAGATCACGGCGTTGGCGGCTGAAGAAATGCGCCGCTTCGGCGTCGAGCCGAAGGTCGCGCTGCTGTCGCACTCCAACTTCGGCTCGTCCGACCAGCCGAGCGCCGTCAAGATGCGGCGCGCGCTGGCGCTGCTGCGTCAGCAGGCGCCCTGGCTCGAAGTGGACGGCGAGATGCACGGCGACGTGGCGCTCGACGGCGTCGCGCGCGCTGCGGTCATGCCCAACACCACGCTCACCGGCGACGCCAACCTGCTCGTGCTGCCGAACATCGACGCCGCGAACATCGCCTACAACCTGCTCAAGACCGCCGCCGGTGGCGGCATAGCGATCGGTCCGGTGCTGCTCGGTGCCGCGCAGCCGGTGCACGTGCTGACGCCGTCCACCACCGTGCGGCGCATCGTCAACATGACCGCGCTCACCGTCGCCGATGCCAACGCCGTGCGCTGAAAGAGCCTGCTCACAGTACGTATAATCGAGAGTGTGCGCACACAACTAGCCTAGAGGATGTGCCCCAATTTTGGGCACATGGCTTGAGGTTTTTTGGCGGCTCCCGTATCATTGCGGATTGATTTATTCGGGTTAACCCGTGCCATTCGCATTCCGCCAACCCCTAGCACGCAGCGCCCGCAAGTTTGGGCTCGCTTTGCTGATGGGCGCCGCGGTTTGCTGCGGTGCGGCGCAGGCGCGCAGCTCAGCAACGGACAGCGACAGCGTCGCGTTGGCGCAATTGCCCGAGCAGGCTCGCCAAACCGAAGAACTGATTCGCCGCGGCGGTCCATTCCCTTACGCGAAGGACGGCACCGTCTTCGGCAACCGCGAGCGCCTGCTGCCGCGCCACAAACGAGGCTATTACCGCGAGTACACGGTGAAGACGCCGGGCTCGCGCGACCGCGGCGCGCGACGCATCGTCTGCGGCGGCGAGAAACCGTCCGCACCCGACGCTTGTTATTACACGGCCGATCACTACTCGAGCTTCAAACGCATCGCGCAGTGACCGTTCAACGATTTTGTTTTTTGGGTTTTCTTTTTGACCTTGGAGGAACGTGACCATGCAGTTGCAGACCGTCCGTCCGAACATCGTGCAATCGATCCGCGCCTACACGGTGGCGGAGTTGATGGAGGCCGCGCAGCAGGCGGGCCAGCACTTCTTGTACGCGAACGTGGCCAACGCTCAATCGAAGCAGGAGGTGCTCGACGCCATCGCCGAAGCCTTCACCTTCCCGGTGCACTTCGGCAAGAACCTCGATGCGCTGTTCGACTGCATGACCGATCTGGTCAACCGCAGCGGCCAGCAGCCGGGCTTCGTCGTCGTGCTCGAGCAGTTGCCCGACAACCCACGCTTCGACCGCGAGACGCGCGAGCAGTTGCTCGACGTGTTCCGCGACGCGGCTGACTTCTGGGCGGAACGAAAGATACCGTTCAGATGTTTCTATTCTTTTCGGTAGCCCGCTCCCAAGAAATCGGGTCATGGGAGCGGGCGGCAGAGGTGGCCCCCACGAGCAACATCAGCAACGAAGCCGGTGTCTCGAAGAAAGCGTCGAAGGCGGCAGCAGCCGCCGCCTCGGCGAGCGCGAGCTTCGGCATGAACATGCCGCTGATGAGCAGCGCGTTCGACACGTCGATGTGGTTGAACGCCGCTTGATGCAATAACGCAGCTTGCGCGACAACCGCAAAGGGCGACTTCGGTCGCCCTTTGTGTTTCTATCCGAGCGGTGCCTTCAGGTAGTGCGCGCCCGGGATCGGGTTGAAGTAGTACGGCGCGATCTCCTCGAAGCCGAGGCTGGCGTACAGGCCGCGCGCGGCCTCCATGTCGTCGAGGGTGTCGAGCAGCAGGTTGGAGTAGCCGGCTTGCAGGCCGCGGTCCATCAGCGCTTGCGCCAGCAGGCGGCCGAGGCCGAAGCGCCGAAACGCCGGGCGCACGTACAAGCGCTTCATCTCGCAGGCGTTCGGATAGTCGACGTCGGTCAGCGGGCGCAACGCGCCGCAGGCCGCGACATCGCCGTCCACGGTGGCCAGCAGCAGCGCGCCCCCGGGCAAGGCGTACTCGCCCGGCAAGTCCGCCAGTTCGGCGTCGAAGTTCTGGAAGCACAGATCGACGCCGAGTTGCGCCGCGTACTCGCGAAAGATGCGGCGCGTGGCGTCGAGCAGCTCCGGCGTCGCCGGGGTCAGCAGCTCGATCACCGGGCTGTCTTTCATGCGCCCAGGCGCGCGATCCACCACGACAGACTCAACGTCAAGGCGATCACCACCGCGGCCAGGATGCGCTGCTTCGCATCGTCGGCCGAGGCCGGTGTGCCTGGCGCCAGCAGCTTGTCGCCGTGCCACATCGGCCCGATCAGGTTGCGTTGCTTCTTGAACAGGTAGAACAGCACTGCGGCGATGTGCAGCACCACGAGCGTGATGACGAGGTACTGACCCACCGCCTTGTGCCACGTCGTCGCCCTGGTCGCGATCGCCGATTCGACGAAGCGGTACAGCGGCCCGGTGGTGGCGATCTCGTCATCGGCGACGAGGCCGGTGGCGACCTGCACGATCAGCACCAACAGCAACGCAAACACCGACAGCGCGCCGAGGGGGCTGTGGCCGATGTCGAAGCGCCCGCCCGGCCCCGAGTCACCGCGCAGGTAAGCCGCAACGTTCGATGGCGGATAGATGAACGCCGCAAAGCGCGACCAGTGCCCGCCGACGAAGCCCCAGACCAGGCGAAAGAGCAACAGCGCCAGGGCGAGCAAGCCGAGCCGCATGTGCCAGACCAAAGCATTGCCGCCGATCTTGGCGGTGACCACCGAGCCGATCACTGTCGCGGCGAGCAGCCAGTGGAACGCGCGTGTGGGCAGGTCCCACACGCGCGTCTGCGTGGAGGAAGGGCGCGCCTCCGGCTCGATCTCGTCCATGCGTGCAATCACAAGCGATGACGCTGCACCATAACCGCCGACCGCGCCGTTGCCAACGGCCAGAAGACGCCAACCGGCGCACTCGGGCATACCCGAGGCCGTGCAAGAGGCCGACGCTCGGCTGCGTACACTCGTTGCGCACACTTTGACGAGCGCGCGATTTATCCCCACCTGCCCTGGAGGAACCAGCGAATGCAGTCGTCGTTGTTGAAGATTCGCCCGAGCCTGGCCCTCGCGGCGCTCGCACTCGTGGTTGCGCTGCCGGCATCGGCGCAATTTCAGAAACCCGAAGATGCCGTCAAGTACCGCCAGAGCGCATTCACCGTGATGGCCAATCACTTCGGGCGCATCGGCGCCATGGCCAACGGCCGTGTACCGTTCGACGCCGCCGCGGCGCAAGCCAACGCCGACATCGTCGTTGCCATGTCGAAGCTGCCCTACACGGCTTTCGGCGAGGGCACCGACAAGGCGGGCAACACGCGAGCGCTGCCCGTCGTGTGGAGCAAGCGCGCCGACTTCGATGCCGGCGCCAAGAAGATGCAGGACGAGGTCGTCAAGCTGCAGGCCGCGGCCAAGGCCGGCAACCGCGACCAATTGAAGGCGGCCTTCGGCGAAGCCGGCAAGAGCTGCAAGGCGTGCCACGACGACTATCGAAAAGAATGACCGCGCATTGGTGCCGACAGAGCCCGCTTCGGCGGGCTTTGTCGTTTTCAGGGTTCGGCAAAGCCGAGCACGACCCTGCGGGTCATGGCTGACTTCTTCTCGATCTTCGTGACGACGACGTTGCCGACCTCGCGCGTGTTGCCCACATGCGTGCCGCCGCAGGGCTGCAGATCGACGCCTTCGATCTCAAGCAGGCGCACGCGGCCGAGACCTGTTACCGATCTTGGCGGCTGCACGCTCATGCTGCGCACGAGACCGGGGTTGGCGTCGAGTTCGGCTTCGCTGATCCAGCGGTGGCTCACGGTGTGAGCTTCGGCCACCAAGCGTGCGATGCCCGCGGTCAGCGCGTCCTTGTCGAGCGGCTCGCTCATGTGGAAGTCCAGCCGCGCGTAGCCCTGCGTGATCGAGCAGCCGTCCACCGGGTGCGGCACCAGCGCGCACAGCAGGTGCGTCGCGGTGTGAAAGCGACGGTGCGCGTTGCGGCGCTCGATGTCGATCTGCGCGACGAGCGCATCGCCGACGGCGACGGCCGCGCCCGGTTCAATCAGGTGCAGCACGCCACCCGCATGCTCCTTGCTCTTGCGCGTGTCGGTGACGGCGAGTTCACGGCCATCCGGCAACCGCAACAAACCGCTGTCGCCGGCCTGGCCGCCGCCTTGCGGATAGAACACCGTGCGGTCGAGGACGACGCCGCCTTCGCAGAGTGCCAGCACGCGTGCCTCGCAATGCGCCAGCGCCGCGTCCCCGCGGAAGAGCTCGTCGGTCATGCGGCCAGCACCTGCGCAAACACATCCCGATCGACGTTGCCGCCGCACAGCGTGATGCCGACACGTTTGCCGCGCCAGCGCTCGCGCTGCTGCATCGCTGCGGCCAGCGACGCCGCACCGGCACCTTCGGCGAGGTTGTGGGTGGCGGCATAGAGCAGGCGCATGGCCGCCGCCACTTCGTCGTCCGTCACCGCGATCACGTCATCGGCTTCGCGCCGAATCACGTCCAGCGCTTCGGCGTCGGGCACGCGGCAGGCCATGCCGTCGGCCAGTAGCGTTGTTGCCGGCGCTTCGACGACACGACCAGCGCGATAAGAGTCGAGATACGCCGTCGCATGCGCCGAGACCACGCCGATGATGCGCGTGCCGGCAGCGCGGCCGATCGACCGCGCCATCGCGCAGGCGCTGATGCCCGAGCCCATGCCGATCGGCACGAAGACGACGTCGGGCTGCACGGCGCGAAAGAACTCGACCCAATACGTCGCCACGCCGAGCACCAGGTCGCGGTGGAACGACGGCACGAAATGCAGCGTGCGTTGCGTGGCCAGCGCCGCGGCATGCTCGCGCGCGGCCTGGAAGTCCTCGCCGTGTTCGATCAGCTCGGCGCCGAGCGCGCACATCGCGGCGTTCTTCTCCACCGAATTGCCGTGCGGTACGACGATCGTCGCTGCGAAGTCATGCCGGCGTGCTGCGAAGGCGATCGATTGGCCGTGGTTGCCGCGCGTGGCGCTGATCACGCCGCGCAATTTCGGCTCGCGCTCGCGCAAGGCCTGCATGTAGACCAGCCCGCCGCGAACCTTGAACGCGCCGAGCGGCGTGTGGTTCTCGTGCTTGACCCAGACCTCGGCGCCGAGTGCCTCGGCCAGCAGCGGCCACGCGTACTGCGGCGTCGCCGGCATCGCGGCATAGACCGTGCGCTGCACGGCGTCGAATTCGGCGGCGGTGGGGGTTTGCATGATCTACAGCGAGGTCAAAGTCACGGGGCCGCGCGGCGTTTGCAGGTGCGCTTCGATGGCAGGGCCGGGCGTGTCGGCGAAAGCCACCTGCGCGATGTCCAACGCGGCGCGCGGCACGCCGCGCAGGACGAGTGAATGCAAGGTCACGCCGCAGGCCGGCATCGACGCTGCCGGATGGCGCCCGCGCCATTCGATCAACGTTGGCATCGCGCCGCCGCACAACGTCGCTCCGTCGTCGCGCACCGCGATCTGCCAGTGCAGCGGTCCCAAAGGTGTGTCGCGAGATGCTGCCAACACGCGCCCGCCGTCGAGGCCGTGCTCGCGCAAGGCGGCATGCGTTGCCGCGAGTGTGGCCGTGCGCGCAACGAAGGTGACGAGCCGCGGCCCGCTCGACAAGTCCAGACCATCGAGCCCGAACCAGCGCGCGCGGCCGGGCGGCGGCGCGTCGGGATCGATGGCGA
>CADEEN010000239.1 GCA_902826345.1 uncultured Burkholderiales bacterium
GATCAACCTGCACGCCCCCGCCCTGCTGCCCGACGCCTACTGCGGCGACGTGCACACGCGCCTGTCGCTCTACAAACGTTTGGCGTCAGCGGAGACGAGCGAGCGCATCGACGCCCTGTTGGAAGAGATCACCGACCGCTTCGGCAAGCTGCCCGCGCAAGGCCAGACCCTCTTCGACACGCACCGCCTGCGCGTGCTCGCCAAACCCTACGGTGTGATCCGCGTCGATGCCGGCCCGAAGCTTTCGGTCATCGGGTTTCGCCCCAACCCGCCGGTGGATGCGGCGCGAATCATCGAGCTGGTGCAGAAGAACCGCCACATCAAACTCGCAGGGAACGACAAGCTGCGCATCGAAAGAGACTTGGCGTCGCCGGCGGATCGGGCGCAGCAGGTGCGGGATGTGTTGAGGGCGTTGGGGACGCCGGTGAAGCAGGTGGCATAGGGCACTGATGCTGCTGCCGCGACCTCGTTGATACTGGCGGCCCAGTCAGGGATTTGCGCACACCGGTGACTAGACGAAGTTCAGCCAGTAGCTCTGACAGGCGTTCGCGCGGGGTCGAGGCTCCTGGTAGCCAACCAGTCGCTGTCGCAGACTTCAGTCCTGCGGCAGGCAAAGTCCTTTCTCCGCCGTGGTCCAGCAATTCGGACAACGCACTACGCCACTCGTATGCGAGAGCATTCGGGAGCCACCCGCTCCCCGAGTCTGGACTTCACCCTAGAAGAGAAGTCATCTCGCGCGTTCTTGCGCATTCCAGCGACAGACATCTCCGTAGTGATTCAGCACCGCCAAGAAAAAGGACCCGGCGATATCGCCAAGTCCTTGTTTCGCTAATGTCGTGGTGGGCGGTGCAGGGTTCGAACCTGCGACCCCTGCCGTGTGAAGGCAGTGCTCTACCGCTGAGCTAACCGCCCCAACGTACACCGAAATTATGCCACGCGACGCCACACGGTCTTGCCGCCGCTGGCCTTGTCGAGATCGATCAGCACGGCCTCGTGCGCGCTGCGCTCTTCGTCGCTGACCGCCACGACATGCAGCGTGAAGGTGTTCAAGGACAGCAGCGGCTCGGTGCCCGACGCGCCGTGCGCGGACGAGGCGCCACCAGCCTCGATGACCAGCGAGTCCTGCCCGCGCGTCAGGCGGATGTAGACCTCGGCGAGCAGGCCGGCGTCGAGCAGCGCGCCGTGCAGCGTGCGGTTCGAGTTGTCGACTTCGAGCCGGCGGCACAGCGCGTCGAGCGAGTTCGACTTGCCCGGGAACATCTCGCGCGCCATCAGCAGCGAGTCGGTGACCTTGGCGACATGCGCGCGAAAAGCGTCGCGCCGCGCGCGCCTCAATTCGGCGTCGAGAAAGCCGACGTCGAAGGCGGCGTTGTGGATGATGATTTCCGCGTCGGCCACGTAGGCCAGCAACTGCTCGGCGACGTCGGCAAAGCGCGGCTTGTCAGCGAGGAACTCGTCGGTGATGCCGTGCACCTTCAGCGCCTCTTCGCTGCTCGACCGCTCGGGGTTGACGTACAGGTGCAGGTTGTTGCCGGTCATGCGCCGGTTGACCATTTCGAGACAACCGATCTCGATCAGGCGGTCGCCGCCCTCGGGCGACAGACCGGTGGTTTCGGTGTCGAGAAAAATCTGTCGCATCACTGTGCTCCGAGCCGCGCGCCGCGCAGCCACAGCCAGACACCGGCGGCCACCATCGGCACGCACAGCCACTGCCCCATCGTCATGCCCAGTGAGAGGATGCCGAGAAAGCTGTCGGGCTGGCGGAAGAACTCGGCAATGAAACGCAGCACGCCGTAGCCGATGAGGAACGCGCCCGACACCTGGCCGATGCCGCGCGGCTTTCTGGCGTACAGCCACAGCACGACGAACAGCAGCAGACCTTCAAGCAGGAACTGGTAGAGCTGCGACGGGTGGCGCGCGATGCTCTGGCCGGACTGCGGAAACACCATCGCCCACGGCAGCGACGGATCGGCCGCGCGGCCCCACAACTCGCCGTTGATGAAGTTGCCCAGGCGTCCCGCGGCCAGGCCGGTGGGCACGCAAGGTGCGATGAAATCGGTGACGGCGAGAAAGCTGCGGCCGCGGCGTTTGGCGAACAACGCCATCGCGCCGAGGACGCCGAGCAGGCCGCCGTGAAAGGCCATGCCGCCCTTCCACACCATCAGCGCTTCGAGCGGGTTCGATGCGTAGTAGCCGGGTTTGTAGAACAGCACGTAGCCGAGCCGGCCGCCGATGATGACGCCGAGCACGCCGAAGAACAGCAGGTCTTCGACGTCGCGCTTGGTCCATCCTGCGTCGGCCCACTGCGGCTGTCGCGTGCGCAGCGTGCCGAGCCAGAGGAAGAGCACGAAGGCGACGACGTACATCAGGCCGTACCAGTGGATGCCCACCGGGCCGAGCTGCAAGGCGATCGGGTTGAACTGTGGGTGCGTCAGCATCGAGATGATTGTGTTTCGTCAAACGAGGCGCGATTGTCGTCGCTTCGCCGTCACGGGCCGCGCACGCACGTGCGCAACGAAGCGTTGCACCACCGGCATCGGGTTCGCGGCCCAGATCAGGCTCGTCTGCGCGCGCAGTTTGCAGCTCACGACCTGGCGATAGGTCACACCCGGCCGCTGCAGCCGCGTCACCGACTCGGGGACCCAAGCGGCGCCCATACCCGCCGACACCAGGTTGACCAGCGTCTGCATTTGAATCGCTTCCTGCGCCACGTCGGGCGTCCAACCGAGCGCGCGCTGAGCGGCGAAGATCGCGTCGTGCAGCGTTGGCGTCACCGCGCGCGGAAACGTCAGCAGCGGCATGGTGCGCAAATCGGACGCGCGAATCCGCGTCGCACTGGCGCCTGCTGCGCCTTCAGGCAGCGCCAGCCACATGGCCTCATCGTGCACCGGTAGCGCCTCGAAGCCCACAGGCGAGGCGTCGGTGGCATGGAGCACAAAGCCAGCGTCGATTTCGCCGGCCGCGAAGGCCGCCATCTGCACGTCGAGCGTGGCCTCGCGCAAGTCGAGGCGAATGCCGGGATGCGCTTCGCGAAAGCCGCGCAGCCACAGCGGCAGCGGGCCGTAGGCGATGCTCGACACGAACGCCAAGCGCAGATGGCCGCTGTCGCCTCGCGCCGCCGCCTGCACCACCGAAGGCAACACGGCGGCATCGGCGAGCAGACGGCGCGCGGCATCGAACAGCGCAACGCCGCCGGACGTCAGCCGCACACTGCGCCGCGTGCGCTCGAAGAGCAGCACACCCAGTCGCTGCTCGAGCACCTGGATGGCTTGCGTCAGCGGCGGCTGCGTCATCGACAGGCGCGCCGCCGCGCGGCCGAAGTGCAGTTCTTCGGCCACGGCGACGAACTGACGCAGCGCACGCAGGTCGATCGAGGGCTTGTCGTTCATATCAATCGCAATGGACAAATATATTGGACACGAGTTTGAGCTGCTGGCCATACTGGCGTGAACGATCCGTGGAGACACACCATGACCGACAACGCCAACCGCCGCTCGAAGAACATCACCCAAGGCGTCGCCCGCGCGCCGAATCGCTCGATGTACTACGCGATGGGCTACGAGGCCGGCGACTTCCTCAAGCCGATGATCGGGGTGGCCAACGGCCACTCGACGATCACGCCGTGCAATTCGGGTTTGCAGAAACTCGCCGACGCCGCGGTCGATGCGATCAAGGCCGCCGGCGCGAACCCGCAGATCTTCGGCACGCCGACGATTTCCGACGGCATGGCGATGGGCACCGAGGGCATGAAGTACTCGCTGGTCTCGCGCGAGGTCATCGCCGATTGCGTCGAGACCTGCGTCGGCGGCCAGTGGATGGACGGCGTGCTGGTCATCGGCGGCTGCGACAAGAACATGCCCGGCGGCATGATGGGCATGCTGCGCGCCAACGTGCCGGCGATCTATGTTTATGGCGGCACGATCCTGCCCGGCCGCTACAAGGGGCAGGACCTGAACATCGTCAGCGTCTTCGAAGCGGTCGGCCAGTTCAGCGCCGGCAAGATGAGCGAAGAAGATTTCTGCGAGATCGAGAAACGCGCCATTCCCGGCAGCGGCTCATGCGGCGGCATGTACACCGCCAACACGATGAGTTCGGCCTTCGAGGCGCTCGGCATGAGCCTGCCGTTCGCATCGACGATGGCCAATGTCGAAGAGCCGATCGTCGAGCACACGCGACAGGCGGCGCGCGTGCTGGTGGAAGCCGTGAAGCGCGACCTGAAGCCACGCGACATCGTCACCAAGCAGGCCATCGAGAACGCCGTGGCGGTGATCATGGCCACCGGCGGCTCGACCAACGCGGTGCTGCACTTCCTGGCGATCGCGCATGCGGCCGAGGTCGAGTGGACGATCGACGACTTCGAACGCATGCGCAAGAAGATTCCCGTGCTCTGCGACCTGAAACCCAGTGGTCGTTATCTCGCTGTGGACTTGCACAAGGCCGGCGGCATCCCGGCGGTGATGAAGGAGTTGCTCGGCGCCGGCCTGCTGCACGGCGACTGCATGACGATCACCGGCAAGACGGTGGCTGAGAACCTGGCCGACGTGCCGCCGCTGCGCGCTGATCAGGACGTGATTCGGCCGATCGCCCAACCGATCTACGCCGAAGGCCACCTCGCCATCCTGCGCGGCAACCTCGCGCCGGAAGGCTGCGTGGCCAAGATCACCGGCCTGAAAAACCCGGTGATCACCGGCCCGGCGCGTGTCTTCGACGACGAGCAGAGCGCGCTGGCCGCGATCATGGCCAATCAGATCAAGGCCGGTGACGTGATGGTGCTGCGCTACCTCGGGCCCAAGGGCGGGCCGGGCATGCCGGAGATGCTGGCGCCGACGGGCGCGCTGATCGGCCAGGGCCTGGGCGAATCCGTCGGCCTCATCACCGACGGCCGCTTTTCAGGCGGCACCTGGGGCATGGTCGTCGGCCATGTCGCGCCCGAGGCCTACGCCGGCGGCGTCATCGCGCTGGTGCATGAAGGCGATGCGATCACGATCGACGCACACCGGCTGCTGCTGAGCCTGAACGTCGGCGACGATGAACTGGCGCGCCGTCGCGCTGACTGGCAGGCGCCGCAGCCGCGATACACGCGCGGTGTGCTGGCCAAGTTCGCCTTCAATGCAGCGAGTGCGAGCAAGGGCGCGGTGCTCGACGGCTTCGACCCCCGCTCACCCTGAGCTTGTCGAAGGCGCTCAGCGCTTCTTCTTCGACGCGCCGTCCATCGAATCGTCGAAGCCGCTGTTGTGGCGGCTGTCGAAGACGCTGTCGCGAACGACCTTGTCGTTCTTCTCGCGCTTTTCGGTGCGCGCGCTTTCGACACGGTTCGCGGCCACACGGCGCGCGCGTTCAGCGGCGTCTTCGCGATGCTGGCGGTTGCGGTCGATGCCCAGCGCATCCATCGCCTTCTGCCGGCGCTCCTTCTTCTTGTCCTCGAGCTTGTCCATCTCGCGCCGCTTGGTCAGGCCCGAGCCGTCGGCATAAGCCCACCAGGCCACGGCAAGCGCAAACGGCGACAGCACCCACCACCACGCCCAGGCGGCCACCGGCGCGATGTCTGCCAACTTGAGCCCGATGAGCAACAAACCAATAACGATGAAGACCATGGCAAACCTCCCTGGAGCGCCATTCCTGGACCCTGCCCGGGTCAACGGCTTTGCCTAGAATCGCGTTGCAGCAAACTGTAACGCAGCGCTCCCGCGCTGACCTCATTGGCCGAGAGCCACACAACGGAAGGAAGTCATGAAATCTGTGTTCATTCTGGGCGCCGTGATCGCAACGCTCGCGTGCCAGCCCGCGTTCGCCAGCGCCGACCTGGCACAAAAGAAGAACTGCATGGCTTGCCACGCGGCGGACAAGAAACTGATCGGCCCGGGCTACAAGGAAGTTGCGGCCAAGTACGCCGGCCAGAAAGACGCGGCCGACAAGCTGGCGCAGAAGATCTTGAAAGGCGGCTCGGGTGTGTGGGGCCAGGTGCCGATGCCGGCCAACCCGCAAGTCACCGACGCCGAGGCCAAGCAACTCGCGCAGTGGGTGCTCTCGGTCAAGTAAGCCGCGCCCCAATCGCGCAGAAAAAAGGCCCCGCACTGCGGGGCCTTTTCTTTTGACTCTGGCTTTCAGCGCCACCAGCGCGAGGTACTCAGCGTGGGCGTCACGCCGGCCGGCACGCGCCCGGCGATCACGCCCAGGCGGGCCATCAACAGTTCGGCCACGCGGGCCAGCCAGGCGGTGGACGAGTGGCTGCCGACAGCGATGACTTTGGGCATGACACGCTCCCTGTGCGGTGTTGCGGTACGGACAGAATGAACCAGATGCATGACAAGCATTTTTCAAGAGCCTGCCCTGTCTTGGCATCCCCGCGTTCAGGGAGTGTTGTGTCGCGTTGCAACACCATCGTCAGCCGAATCTCACGGCCACGGCCTGCGGCAACGACGTGCCGACGGTCTGCCAGTGGTCGCCACCATCGCCGCTGGCCCACAGACCGCCGCTGGTGCTCGTCATGAGCAGGGTCTGTCCGTCGTCGGCGACCGCCAGGCCATGGCGGTACACGAGGTCGTAGGCGTGCTCTTGCGGTAACCCCGAGCGCAGCGTTTCGAAGGTCTTGCCGCCGTCGCGCGTGCGGTTGACGACCATCGCCGCGCCGACCGGCACGCGCTTTTGGTCGGCCTCGGCGGGCGCGAACCAGGCGGTGTCCGGATCGCGCGGGTGCACGGCCACGGCGAAGCCGAAATTCGACACCGGCGCCGTCGTGATCTCGTGCCAACTGGCCGCGTTGTCGGTCGAGCGCCAGCTGCCGCCATGGTGCTG
>CADEEN010000240.1 GCA_902826345.1 uncultured Burkholderiales bacterium
TGCTCGCCGCGTAGTTGTCGAGCCGGCTGGCCGGTGAAGAAGAGGCCGCGCGCGGCAGCCTCGAACTGGCGCGGCAGCGGGTGGCGCTCAACCGCCTGGTGATCGACGAGATGAGCGACGGCGTGATGGTGATCGACCGCAGCGCGCGCGTGCGCGCCGCCAACCCGGCCGCGCGGCGGCTGCTCGCCGCGCAAGGCGTCGGGCCGGCGGCGCCGTTCCAGTTGCAGGACGACGCCGCCTGGTCGGGCCTGATGACGCAGGTGCTGTCGGCCTTCGATGCCGGCGAGTGGCCGCGCCACGGCCACGACGTGACGCTGCCCTTCGGCGCTTCGACGGAGCGCACGCTGCGCCTGCGGGCGCGCTTCACGCGCCAGCGCGCCAGCGCGCTGGTCAGCGGCAAGGCGGACGAAGCGGCGCAAGCGCTGTGCGTGCTCTTCCTCGAAGACCTGCGCGCCGTGCAGGCGCGCAGCCGGCAGGAAAAGCTGGCGGCGATGGGCCGCGTCTCTGCCGGCATCGCGCACGAGATCCGCAACCCGCTGGCCGCCATCGCGCAGGCCAACGCGCTGCTGCAGGAAGAGGTCGCAGGCCCCGAGCAGCAGATGCTGACGGCGATGGTGGCCGACAACGTCGAGCGCCTGAAGCGCATCGTCGATGATGTGATGGAGGTGGCGCCGGCCGCCGAGGGGCCGACGCCGACGATCGACCTCGGCGGCGAGGTAGGGCGCATCGTCGCCGACTGGGCGCGCACCAATCGCGTGGCGCTCGGCGCCGGCAGCCGGCTGCATGTCGAGTTGCCGAGCGAGATGCTGCCTGTGCTGTTCGACGCCGACCACCTGCGCCGCGTGCTCGTCAACCTGCTCGACAACGCGCGCCGCTATGCCGGCGCCGCGCCCGCTGCCATCGCGCTCGTCGCGCGCGCCACGTCGGCCGAGCAGGCGCGGCTGTCGCTGGCCAGCGACGGCGAGCCGATCCCGCCGGACATCGAGCCCTTTCTCTTCGAGCCGTTCTTCTCGACGCGCAGCCGCGGCACCGGGCTGGGCTTGTACATTTGCCGTGAGCTGTGCGAGCGCTACGGCGGCAGCATCGACTACTGGCAACACCCGGCCGACGCGCGCCACCGCAACGAGTTCGTCGTCACGCTGCGCGTGGCCGAAGCTGCCGCCACCGCGCCGAACCAGGATCGTCTGCTGCCTTGACTTCCACCGCCCAATCCCAATTCAGCCTGCTCGTCATCGACGACGAGCCGGATCTGCGCACGCTCTACGAGTTGACGCTGCTGCGCGAAGGCTACGAGGTCGAGACCGCCGGCACGGTCGAAGAGGCGCTGCAGATGTTGAAGGAGCGCAGCTACAGCGCCGTCATCACCGACATGCGCCTGCCCGACGGCTCGGGCCTCGACGTGCTGGCTTACCTCGAAGAAGGCAAGCGGCGCGAGAAGGCGGTCGTCATCACCGCCTACGGCTCGGCGGAGAACGCCGTCGAGGCGCTGAAGTCCGGCGCCTTCGACTACCTGACCAAGCCGGTGGATCTGCGCCAGTTCCGTCTCGTCGTCGCCTCGGCGCTCGGCCGCGCGCCGCAGACGCCGCCAACGGTGGTGCCGGCCAGCCTGCCCAGCTCGGCGGGCCGCGCCGCGCCCGTCGAGACGACGGCAAGCGAAGCGCCGCCGGCACGCGCGCTGCCGCAGGCGGCGGCGCTGCGCCGCTTGTCGGGATCGTCGCAGGCGATGCAGCAGGTGCGCGCGCTGATCGAGAAGGTGGCCAAGAGTATGGCGCCGGCGATCGTTCACGGCGAGTCGGGCACCGGCAAGGAGCTGGTGGCGCGGGCGATCCACGACGTCAGCGCCCGCGCCGGGCAACCCTTCATCGCCGTCAATTGCGGCGCCATTCCAGAGCATCTGCTCGAGGCCGAATTCTTCGGCTACCGCAAGGGCGCGTTCACCGGCGCCAACGAAGACCGCGAAGGTTTCGTGCAGGCGGCGCAGGGCGGCACCTTGTTCCTCGACGAGATCGGCGACCTGCCGCTGGCGATGCAGAGCAAGCTGCTGCGCGTCATCCAGGAGCGCTCGGTGCGGCCGGTCGGCGCCGTCACCGAAGCGCCGATCAACGTGCGCATCGTCAGCGCCACGCACAAGGATCTCGGCGCCGAAGTGCAGGGCGGGCGCTTTCGCCAGGACTTGTTCTACCGCCTGAACGTCATCCAGATCCGCGTGCCGCCGCTGCGCGAGCGGCTCGAAGATCTGGGCCCGATCTGCGCCGCGCTGCTGGAACGCATCGCGCGCGACGCCGGCCAGTGGCCGCCGCCGTCGCTGACGCGCGAGGCCTTCGACGACCTCGGCCACCACGCCTTCCCCGGCAACGTGCGCGAACTCGAGAACCTGCTCAACCGCGCCGTCGCCATGTCCGGCGGCGAGACCATCTCGCGCGACGATCTCGGCCTGGGCGCGGTGCCGGCCGTCGAGCCGACCGACCGCGCGCAGATCGACGCCCGGCTCGAGCAGCTGCGCACCGCGCCGGCGACGCTGATCGAAGGCGCGCTGCCCGACAACCTCGAGGCCTACCTCGACGGCGTCGAGCGCGACATCCTGGCGCGCGCGTTGGAGCGCCATCGCAACAACCGCACCGCGGCCGGCGCGAGTCTGGGCTTGTCGCTGCGTCAGATGCGCTACCGCATGGCGCGCCTCGGTGTCATGGTTTCCGGTCAAGACGATTGAAGCGCGCCGTCTGGACGGCAGGCTGGTGGCGGCACGCGCGGCGCGTGCGCTCGCCGAACTTCGGCCCGCGGCCCGAGGGCATGCCGATCACGCTGGCGATCGTGCATTCGATCAGCCTGCCTCCCGGCGAGTACGGCAGTGATGACGTGCTGCGCTTGTTCACCAACCGGCTTGACGCATCGGCCCACCCGTACTTCGAGCAGATCGCGGCGCAGCGCGTGTCGGCGCACTTCTTCATCCGTCGCGATGGTGAGGCGGTTCAGTTCGTGTCGTGCGATCAGCGCGCCTGGCATGCCGGCACGTCGCATTGGCGCGGCCGCGACAACTGCAACGACTGGTCGATCGGCATCGAACTCGAAGGCCTCGAAGGCGAGCGCTTCGAGCAGGCGCAGTACCGCGCGCTGATCCGGCTGCTGCATGCCTTGCGTGCCCGTTATCCGTTGACCGAAGTGATCGGCCACGAGCATGTGGCGCCATCGCGCAAGGCCGATCCGGGCGCGCGCTTCGAGTGGCCGCGCCTCGCGCGTGCGCTGCGCAACCGGTTGGCCACTGCACACGCGCTCGAGCCGACAACAAATTGAATCGCTTCGCCGCTATGGGGAAAAGCCCGAGGCCGGTACACTACGGGTAGTGCTCTAATCCACGCCGGACCCTACATATAGTGTTGCGTGCCGTGCCAGTCATGCACCGCCACTCCACCGGCTCTCCACACCTTTTCCACACCATTGCAGTCAATCGGCATGTCGGCCATGGGCCACGTGCTGATTCGTCGTTGAACGGGAGAACTCCTTTATGCAAACCGTCGCCTCCGGCCCGACGCAGGCCCAGGCTCTGGCTGCCGACCTCTCGGCGCACGCCTCGAAGTCCGCTGCCAGCGCTTACCAGGGCTACCAGATCATCCGCCGCAACGGCGCGGTCGTCGTCTTCGAGCCGAACAAGATCGCGGTGGCGCTGATGAAGGCCTTCCTCGCCGTGCACGGCACACAGGGCGCGGCGTCAGCCAGCGTGCGCGAGACCGTCGAAGGATTGACGGAGGCCGTGGTGCGCGCGCTGCTGCGCTCGCGTCCTGGCGGTGGCACGTTCCACATCGAAGACGTGCAGGACCAGGTCGAACTCGGTCTGATGCGCGGCGGCCACCACGAAGTGGCGCGCGCCTACGTGCTCTACCGCGAGCGTCGCTCGCAGGAGCGCGCGAAGCAGGCCAAGGTCGAGGCCAAGCCGGCGGCGCCGGCGCTGACGGTGACCGACCGCGGCCAGCGTGTGCCGCTCGACGAGGCCAAGCTGCAGCGGCTGATCGAGTCGGCGTGCTCGGGCCTCGGCGCCGACGTGAAACCCGATCCGATCCTGGCCGAGACGCGACGCAACCTGTATGACGGCGTGCCGATCGACGAGGTCTACAAGGCGTCGATCCTGGCCGCAAGGACGATGATCGAAAAGGAGCCGGCCTACACGCGCGCCACCGCACGCCTGCTGCTGCACACGATCCGTCGCGAGATCCTCGGCGAGGAGGTGCTGCCGGCGCAGATGACCGCGCGCTACGCCGAGTACTTTCCGGGGTACATCCGGCGAGGCATCGCTGCCGAGCTGCTCGACGAGAAGCTGGCGCAGTACGACTTGGCCCGGCTCGGTGCGGCGCTGAAGGCCGAGCGCGATCTGCTGTTCGACTACCTCGGCTTGCAGACGCTGTACGACCGCTATTTCCTGCACATCGACGAAGCGCGCATCGAAATGCCGCAGGCGTTTTTCATGCGCGTGGCGATGGGCCTGGCGCTGAACGAGATCGACCGCGAGGCGCGCGCGATCGAGTTTTACGAAGTGCTGTCGAGCTTCGACTTCATGTCGAGCACGCCGACGCTGTTCAACAGCGGCACGCAGCGCTCGCAACTGTCCTCCTGCTATCTGACGACGGTGGCCGATGACCTGGACGGCATCTATGAAGCGTTGAAGGAAAACGCGCTGCTGTCGAAGTTCGCCGGTGGCCTCGGCAACGACTGGACCAACGTGCGCGCGCTCGGCTCGTACATCAAAGGCACCAACGGAAAGAGCCAGGGCGTGGTGCCGTTCCTGAAGGTCGTCAACGACACGGCGGTCGCGGTCAACCAGGGCGGCAAGCGCAAAGGCGCGGTCTGCGCCTACCTGGAAACATGGCACCTCGACATCGAAGAGTTCCTCGACCTGCGCAAGAACACCGGCGACGACCGCCGGCGCACGCACGACATGAACACCGCGAACTGGATTCCGGATCTGTTCATGCGCCGCGTCATGGACGGCGGCGACTGGACGCTGTTCTCGCCGTCGAACTGCCCCGACCTGCACGACAAGTTCGGCAAGGACTTCGAAGCGGCTTACACGGCCTACGAAGCCAAAGCCGACCGCGGCGAGTTGAAGCTGTTCAAGCGCATGCCGGCCAAGGACCTGTGGCGCAAGATGCTGTCGATGCTGTTCGAGACCGGGCATCCGTGGATCACGTTCAAGGACGCCTGCAACGTGCGCAGCCCGCAGCAGCATGTCGGCGTCGTGCATTCGAGCAACCTGTGCACCGAGATCACGCTCAACACCAATGAGAGCGAGATCGCGGTCTGCAACCTCGGCTCGATCAATCTGGTGCAGCACCTCGAAGACGGCGCCATCGACCAGGTCAAGCTGAAGAAGACCGTCGCCACGGCGATGCGCATGCTCGACAACGTCATCGACATCAACTACTACGCCGTCAAGAAAGCGCGCGACAGCAACCTGCGGCATCGCCCTGTGGGCCTGGGCATCATGGGCTTCCAGGATTGCCTGTACCAGCTAAAGCTGCCGTATGCGAGCAAGGAAGCCATCGAGTTCGCCGATCGTTCGATGGAAGCCGTCTGCTACCACGCCTACTTCGCCTCGACCGAACTGGCGGCCGAGCGCGGCCGCTACTCGAGCTACCCCGGCTCGCTGTGGGACCGCGGCATCCTGCCGCAGGATTCGCTGAAGCTGCTGGCCGAACAGCGCGGCGGCTACGTCGAAGTCGACATGAGCGAGACGCTCGACTGGGGCCTGCTGCGCGCCCACATCGCCGAGCACGGCATGCGCAACAGCAACTGCGTGGCGATCGCGCCGACGGCCACGATCTCCAACATCATCGGCGTCGACGCGTCGATCGAGCCGAGCTTCGGCAACCTGTCGGTCAAGTCGAACCTGTCGGGCGAGTTCACCGTCGTCAACGAGTACCTGGTGCGCGACCTGAAGGCGCTCGGCCTGTGGGACGACGTGATGGTGATGGATCTCAAGCACTACGAAGGCTCGCTGCGGCCGATCGACCGCGTGCCCGAGTCGCTGAAGGCGCTCTACGCCACCGCGTTCGAGATCGAAGCGCCGTGGCTGGTCGAGGCCGCATCGCGGCGCCAGAAGTGGATTGACCAGGCGCAGTCGCTCAACATCTACATCGCCGGCGCGTCGGGCAAGAAGCTCGACGACACCTACAAGCTCGCCTGGTTGCGCGGCTTGAAGACGACGTACTACCTGCGCACGAAGGCGGCGACGCATGTCGAGATGAGCACGGTGACGAAGAGCCGCCACAACGCCGTGAGCTCGGGCGGCGCCGTGTCCGCGCTCGATGCGGTGGCTGCACAAGCGCGTGCGCAATTGAATGACACGCCATCGACCGACGTGAAGTTTTGCGGCGTCGATGATCCGACGTGCGAAGCCTGCCAGTGATGAAGGTGCTCACGCATTCACGATGCGTGAGCGCAACAACGCGCGCGCGCGAATGTCAAGAAGTGCTTGGTGTTCGCGCGCAACACTCACATAATCCGCCGCCATAGGAAGTACCCGAACACATGTTGGTCTGGGAAGAAAACATCCACAGCAAAACGACGCCGCAACCGCGCTCCGCTAGCCTTCCGCAGGAGCCAGCGTTGATGATTTCGGTCATCGCATCGCGCGCCCCGGCAACGCCGTCTGCTCTCTCTGTCGAAGCCGAGCCGCAAGCCATCGTTGCGGCTGCGAGCACAGGTCGCGTGTCGGCCGCCGACAAGCGCATCATCAACGGCCAGACCGACGTCAACCAGCTGGTGCCGTTC
>CADEEN010000241.1 GCA_902826345.1 uncultured Burkholderiales bacterium
GCTCGAGGCGGGCCGCGACGAGGCGCGTGGTCACTACGACCGCGAGGTGATCACGGCCGCGCAGCCGCGCCCCGACCCTTGCGCGGTGATGCCGCGCGCACCAACGACGCGGCCCTGACCCGGCTCAGTGCAAACGCTCGGTCCGCTCGCGCCGCAATGCCTCGGCCAACAACGACTGGCCATCGCGCGCCGCCGCTTCGATCAACGTCAGGTCGATCAGGTCGCGCTGCGCATGGCTGCCGCCGAAGCGGTGGGCGTGGCTGCGCAGCGGGCGCAGGCGCTGCACCGCCTCGCCGTAGCGGCCGGCGCCGAAGGCGTGGATCGCGCGCGTGGCGTCGTGGCCGACGTCGCGCAGGAAGACCGTCGCGTTGTCGCCTCTCTCGCCCAGCGCCGTGTCCTGCGCCGCCAGCAAGCGCTCGGCGTCGTCAACGCGGCCGGCGCCGACGAAGGCCAGCATCGCGTGCAGGTCGTTGAAGGCGTAGGTGCTGCGCTCGGACACCGCGGCCCAGCGCTCGGCCAGCGCCTGCCAGCGATCGCCGATGTCGATGCCATGCAGTTGCAGCCGCCACAGCATCGCCGACGCGTCGATCATCTCGAGCACGATCGGCGACGCGGTGCCGAGCACGCGCGCATCGACGATCTGCATCACCTCGTCGATCTGCTCCAGGCCGAGGTGGAACAGTGCCAGATGCCACCAGTTGTGCACGGCGAAAAAACTGCCCTCGCTCCAGGTGGTGCTGCTGTCGCCGAGCCAGGCCACGCCGTCGCGGCGGCGGTTCTGCATTTCCATCACGTGCGCCACCGCGTGCCAGGCCCAGTTGTCCTTCGCTTCGAGTTCCACCGCGCGCCGGCCGGTGGCCTCGGCGCGCGCGTAGTCGCCGGTCTCTTCGAGGCCGAAGGCGTGCATGCCGAGCACGGCGTGGTAGCCGGGCATGCCCTGCTGCCACGACGACAGCGCGCGCGCGATGCGGTCGCGCAGCAGGCGCGAGTGGCCGACGAAGAAGTCGATCTGGTGGCCGGCCTGCAGCGCCAGCGCGTCGAGCGGCCAGCGGATCGACAGGTCTTCGAGCACGGCGCCGCCGGCATGCCAGCGGTCGTTGACGACATGCTCGATCGCCTGCAGGTGCATCGCCTCGCGCTCGTTGGCCGGCAGCGCGCGCGCCGCGTCGAGCGCGGCGCGCGCGGGGGCCAGGCCGCCGGGCTCGGTGCCGAGCAGCATCAACCAGGCGACGAGCGCGTGTGCCATCGTGAAGTCGGGACGCGCGGCGATGGCCTTCTGCGCGGTGGCCAGCGGGTCGCCGACGAGGCAGCGGAACTCGTGGCAGGCTTGTTCGTAGTGGTCGAGCGCGCGCGCGTCGGCGCCGCTGTGGTCGAGGCCGAGGCTGTCTTTGCGGGTCATGGAGGGGCTCCTTGAAGGTGAGGCCGTGATCGTGCGCGGCGGCCGTCCGCTGTGCGTCCTCCGCACCTGCGCCGCGTCAGGCCGCGAGCGCCTCGGCGACCGCGGCGGGTCGATGCCGTGCGATGAAACGCTCTATCGCGCGCACCACGGCGCCGCTGTCGCCATGCCAGAGGAAGTGGTCGTCGCCGTCCAGGCGCTCGATCTCGGCGCCGGCAATGCCGCTGGCCAGTTGCTCGCCCGCGGCCAGCGGCACGACGCGGTCGCCGCGCCGCTGCATCACCAGCGTTGGCACGCGCACGGCGCCCAGGCGCGGCCGCACATCGATCGACTGAAACGCGCGCAGCAACGCCGCCACGCCAGCGCGCGAGGCCGCGTTGCGCAGCAGGCGCGCGTACCAGGCACGCACACGCGGATCGTCGGCGGCCGACGGTGCGAAGCGGCGCAGGCCCTCGTCGTAATGCGCCGGATCGCACAGGCGTGCGAGCCAGGCCTCTTGCAGCTGCGGGTTCAAGGCCCACGGCGTCTGCGGCGTCCAGTGGCCGCTGGCCGAGGTGCCGAAGAGCAGCAGGCCGGCGACGCGATCCGGGCGGCGCAGCGCCATGTCGAGCGCCATCGTGCCGCCGGCCGAGAAGCCGAACAGCCAGGCGCGGTGCAGGCCGAGGTGGTCGAGCACGGCGCACACGTCTTCGCTGGCGGTGGCGGCATCGGGCGCGACGCCGAGGCGCTCCGACAGGCCCATGCCGCGGCGGTCGATCATGATCACGCGCCGCCGCCGCGCCAGCCGGTCGAGCATGCGGCAGAAGCGCGGCTCGTCGAGGCCGACTTCGATGTTGGTCATCAGGCCCCACATGACGACGACGGCTTCGCCACCCTCAGCGTCGCCCCAGCAGGCGTGGGCCACGTGGCCGGACGCGGTCGGTGCGAAGGCGATCTCGACGTGATGCTCGGTGGCGTGCAGCAGCGCCAGCGCGCGCGCATAGGCGGCTTCGAAACGTGCCGACGGCCGCGCGCCGAGCTCGTCGCGCCAGGCGCGTGCGCCGTCGAAGTACGCCGTCTCGACGCCGGCCGCGTCGCCGCGTGCGGCGCGGCCGAGCAAGCGCGCCACGTGGCCGGCTTCGGTGCAGGGCTCCAGGCGCAGCAAGGTGTCGCCGGCTTGTTCGGCGGCGTCGCTCTGGCCGTCGTCGAGCGCGCGTTCGATGGCACGCTCCAGCGCCCGGATCAGCGCGGCGTGCTGCTCGCGGCGGCGTGCGTCCAGCCAGTCGTCGAAGGCCTCGCTGCCGAGCGAGAAGCCGGCCAGCACATCGGCGGTGCGGGCATCGAGCAAGGCGCGCAGGTCAGCGGCGGCGATCGCCGTGCCGCTGCGCCGCAGGTCGCTGTCGACATCCGCGGCCAGCCACAGCGCATCCGGGTTGGCGTCGATGACGCCGGCGCCGAGCACGGCGTTGACTTCGTGCACCAGCCGGCGCAGGCGGCCGCGCGCCAGGCCGGCGGGTGCGTCGGGCCACAGCAGCGCCGCCAGCACATCGCGGCCGACCGGTCGCGTCTGGTCGGCAAGGTAGGCCAGCAGCGCCAGGCCGCGCTTCAACGGCAGCGCGACGTGCCGCCCGCCGACGCTGACGCTCGGGTAGCGGTGCAGCGACAACGACACGCGGGGCAAGTCAGCGCAGGAGTTCATGGCGGCCATCGTCGAGCAGGATGACCGCCGATTGAACCGGCCGGCAGCGCTGCACGCAATGGGACTGCTGTCCCGCCGCGCCGCGCGCCAGGAAGATCGGGACGAACGGTGACTGCTCACCCGGATCGGCGATCGGCTGCGTGGGCAACGAGGGCTCGGGCGGCCGGCACGGCGCCAGCAGCGTGCCGCACGACGCACCCGCAGCGCCGCACAATGCGGCGATGTTCCGGCTCCGCACGCTGCGCTGGTGGGTGATCGTTTTGGCGCTGCTGGCGGCCTGCGGCGACGCGCCGCGCCCCGACCTGGCGCGCCTGTACCGCATGTCGGGCACCGAGGCCGCGCCGGTGATCCTGATCCCCGGCGCGTTCGGCTCGCGCCTGCGCGACCGCCAGTCCGGCGACGAGGTCTGGCCCGGCCCCTGGTGGCGCATCCTGTTCTCGTCCTACGCCGACCTGGCGCTCGAGTTCGAGCCCGCCACGCTGCAGGCCCGGCCGTCGAGGCTCGAAGCGCAGGGCATCGCCGAGCAGGTCTTCGGCAAGGACTTCTACCGCCCGATCGTCGACACGCTGACGCGCCACGGCGGCTATGCGCCGGGCGTGCTCGGCCGCCCGGCGGCCAAGGGCGAGCGCCGCCTGTATGTCTTCGCCTACGACTGGCGTCAGGACACCGTGGCGAGTGCGCGCGCGCTGCACGAGCTGGTCGAAGCCATCCGGCGCGACTACGCCGACCCCGCGCTGCGCGTCGATCTGGTGGCGCACAGCATGGGCGGGCTGGTGGCGCGCTACTACCTGCGCTTCGGCACCCGCGACGTGCTCGACGGCACGCCGCAGTTGGTGACGATGGCCGGTAGCGGCAGCGTGCGCAAGCTGGTGCTGCTGGGCACCCCCAACCTCGGCTCGGCGGGATCGCTGCACGCCTTCATCAGCGGCCAGCGCGTCGGGCTCAACCGCATCACGCCGCGCACGCTGGCCACGCTGCCGAGCGGCTTCCAGCTCTTTCCGCATCCGCTGGCGCATTGGCTGATCGGCCTGGACGGCCAGCCGCGCGACGAAGCGCTGTTCGACAGCGCGACCTGGCAGCGCCACGGCTGGTCGATCTTCGGCCCCGATGCGCCGCCACCCGATGAAGCCCGGCAGCGCCTGTTCGCGCATCACCTCGAGCGCGGACGGCGCCTGGCCTGGATGCTCTCGGTGGCCGAGCCGGTTTCACCGATCCGCTACGTGCTGTTCGGCGGCGACTGCCACCTCACGCCCGCACGGCTGCTGGTCGAGCCGGCCGACGGGCGCGACGCGACGCGGCTGTTTCCGTCGCAGATCAAGGCGCCGCGGCCGGGCGTGAACTACGACGAGTTGATGCTCGAACCCGGCGACGGCCGCGTCACCAAGCCTTCGCTGCTGGCGCGCGAGACGCTCGACCCGAGCGCGCCGCAGCACGAGGACAGCTTCCTGCCGCTGGCCTACGCCTTCTTCCTCTGCGAGCCGCACGACACGCTGACCGGCAACATCAACTTCCAGGACAACCTGCTCAACGTGCTGCTGACGCGGCATCTGCCGTGGGAGGGGCGCGGCGAGCGGCCCTGAGTTGCGGCGGCTCAGACCAGCGGTAGCGCCTCGATCGACGGCCGCTGCACGAGCTGCGCGAACTCGTCGGCCAGGCGCTGGCACTCGGCCACGGCATGCCGCCAGTCGCGCTGACGCTCGAGGGTGCGCTCGCCGTAGGCTTTGAAGTCGGCCCGATCGGGCAGCTTGCCGTGAGGCATCACCGCCTCGACCCACGCCGGGTTCGGGATCAGCAGCACGACGTTGGCCAGCCGCGCCGTGGCGGCGTGACGCCGCGTCAGCGACTTGTCGAGCCACCCGGGCACGACGCTGGATTGGAAATGCGGGTACAGCACCAGGCCGTCGGACATCTGGCCGTAGTCGAGGTGCAGGTGGTAGTCGGTGATGCCGCCGTCCCAGTAGGCGCCGCGCGGTGCGCCGGGGATGTCGTGCACGGCGTCGAGCCAGAAAGGGATCGAGCCGCTGGCCAGGATGCTCGGCAGCAGGTTGGCGGCATCGAGTGCGACCTGCTTCGTGCGGAAGTCGTGCAGCGCAAACGGCAGCGGCTCGCGCGCGTCGGAGAACATCACGCGCTCGAGCCAGCCGCCCACGGCGCGCCGGCTGACGAGGTTGGTGGCATAGGCGCCGAGGTAGCCCAGCGGCGTCGTCACCCGGCCCTCGCGCCGCATCAGGTGGCGGCCGCGGCTGGTGACGACGTGCAGGCGAAAGCGTGGGTGCGCGAGGATGGCTGCCACGTGCGGGCCGATGCCGCTGGCGAGCAACTCGGCGAAGACACGCGAGATGTCGCGCTTCTTCGGAAACTGGCCGACGACGTGCGGATACGACTGCTCGATGTAGTTCTCGGCCAGGTCGCGCAGCGCTGCGTCGGCGTCCGGCGCGCAGGCCGTGGCCATGCGCCAGGCGCCGATCGATGCCCCCACCAGATGCACCGTTTGCACCGCCCTGGGCAACCAATGGCCGAAGATGAACCGGTCGAGTGCATTCAGCGCCAGGCCCTTGGGGCCGCCGGCGGCGGCCGGAACCACCGCCACGTCGGCCGGCCGCAAGCCGCGCTCGCGCAGATGCACCCGGGCGCGCGGCCCGGCCAGAACGTGGAGCGCTTGCATGCCACGATGATGCCGCGCCGCTGCGGGCGCCGCGACAGGCGTCGCCACAACTGTTGCGCATGGACACGGCATGCGCCACCTGTGCAATTCTTCACGGCTCTGGGACAATCATGGGCGATGCTGAAGGCCCTGCCCGATGTCACCCCCACCACGCTTTACCGATACCGCCCCGCGCGGTGCGGCGCTTGGCTGCTCGTTGCGTGCGCGCTGATCGGGTTGGCGCCCGCGGCGCTGGCGGCCGCCTTCGGTTTCGACGACGTGGCGCGCGAAGCACAAACGCTGTCCCAGTCGCCTTGGAAAAAGCCGCCGCCGCTCGACGCCAAGCGCGCCAATCTCGACTACGACGACTACCGCAAGCTGCGCCACCGGCCGGATCGCTCTTGGTGGCGCGCGCAGAAATTACCGTTCCAGTTGCAGTTCTTCACCACCGGCCGCACCAACAGCCGGGCATTGCGCTTGCATGAGATCGCCGATGGCAAAGCCCAACCGCTCGTCGTGCGCAATGCGGACTTCGACTTCGAAGGCGTGCTCAACGAGCCGCCGCAGGCGGCCGCGCCGATCGCCGGTTGGCGCGTGACCTACCCGCTACACAAACCGGATCTGCAGGACGAAGTGGCCGCCTTCCTCGGCTCGAACTACTTCCGCGCCATCGGCCAGGGCCAGCGTTACGGCCTGTCGGCGCGCTCGCTGGCCATCGACACCACGGGTGCGCCCGCGGGCACGGGCGAGGAGTTTCCGGATCTGGTGGCCTACTGGTTCGAGCGCCCGCAGCCCGACGCCCGCGCGTTCACCTTCTACGCGCTGCTCGACGGCCCGCGCGTCGCCGGCGCCTACCGATTCGTCGTCACGCCCGGCGCGGAAACGGTCGTCGAGGTGCGGGCGCGGCTGTTCCTGCGCGCGCCGGTGGCCACCCTCGGCATCGCACCGCTGACGAGCATGTATCTTCACGGCGAAAACCAGCCGAGCGCGATC
>CADEEN010000242.1 GCA_902826345.1 uncultured Burkholderiales bacterium
CCAGCTGCGCGCGTTTTCGAAGTGGCGGCCGAGCTGCTCGAACAGCGGGTTGTTGCGCTCGTCGAAAAGTTCGGTGACGACGCGCAGCAACGCCGCGTTGCCGCAGGACTCCGCCAGTGCGAGATGAAACTCTCGGTCGCCGCGGATCGGCATGACGCCGCGGGCGATGTCGTCTTCCATCGTCTTGATGCCGGCGCGCATTTTTTTCAGCAGCCCCGGCGTGCAGGCGCGCGCCGCCAGTGCGGCCAGTTCGGCTTCGATCAGCGCACGGGCACGGATGATGTCGAACGGCCCGAGCGCGGCGCCGAGCACGCCGCGCGCGGCGGGCACGGCTTCGAGCGCGGTGACATAAATGCCCGAGCCCATGCGCACCTCGACCAGGCCTTCGACCTCGAGCGCGATCAGCGCCTCGCGCACCGAGGGCCGCGACACGCCGAGCTGAAGCGCCAGATCGCGCTCGGGCGGCAGACGGCTGCCGAGCGGGAACTCGCCGGCCGCGATCAAGCCGCGCAGCTGCTCAGCGATCTGGCGGTACAGGCGTTTGGATTCGACGGCTTGCAGCGGCATCGGGACGGGGGAAGTGGCGGCCAATTGGTCAGGCCAGTTGACCGGTCGCAGTGTGGCCGAGGACAGCGCCGGCGGTTTGATGGTTTTCCCGAGCGCCTGCGGCTCGTTGCCCAAGCCGGGCAGCCAAACCTACACTCGCGCGTATGCTGCAAGCCACCCGTGCCGAAGCCGAGTCCCAGGACGAGCTTGCGCCGGTGACGGTGCGCCACCTGCGCCAGGTGCTGCTTTGGCCGTTGCGGCTGATCTCGACGGCGGCCGACGACTCCGAGCAGCGCCGCGCGCCGTGGCGGCTGCTGCGAGACATGGGCGAGGCGTCGCCATGGCGCGAGCAGCACGACGAGTTCACCGGCGACGCGGCGCAGTTCCACGAGCGTCACTACAACGAATTCGTCGCCTTCCTGCCGTACGTGCAGCGCTTCCTCTACGGCGAGGGCCGCTCCGGCCGCGGCGACGACGAGCCGAGCGAGCGCTCGCCGATGCGCGTCTTCCGCCGCCACGACATCGCCGCGGTGCGCGTGCAGCCGCGCGCCGGCGATGCGCCGCTGACGCTGCAGGTGGTCCACGTCGACCTGTATTTCTTCTACGGCGTGGACATCGTGCTGCTCAACGTCGAGGTCGCCGGCGACGAGCTGCCGCTGCCGCTGGCCGAGGAGCTGATGTACCGCTTCGGCCGCGCCTACCCGGCCGGCTGGTATGCCGACGGCCGGCCGCAGCACAGCCTCACGTCGTGCGAATGGCTCGACACCGAGGGCCGCGTGCTCGCCGCCAGCGACGCGGGCGAGCGCGACGCCTTTCTGGCCCACGTCGCCGAGCACCGCGCGCCGCGCATCGCCGCGCATTGGGAGTACGTGCTGGCGCCGCTGGTCAATCACCACTCGGCGCAGGAAGGCGCGTTGCGCTTTCGCCAGATCGAGTACTACCGCATGCCGATGATGGCCTACGTGGCGGTGGACGACCCGGCGGCGCTGACGCGCAGCGACTTCGTGCGCCTGGGTCTGGTCACCGGCGCGGGCGACGTTTCACAGCGCGTTGAAAGCGCCATGCCCTACGCCGACACGCACCTTGCCGACTTCGAACAACGCTTCTGCTACGACCGCTTCTGGAGCGCCAGCGGCGCCGCGCCGCGCACTCGCTACCTGTGCTCTGGCTTGTCGCTCGTCGTCGTCGGCGATGCGCACAACGAGTTCTACCGCTGCCGCACGCGCGGTGTGCTGGCGCAGTTCCGCCACCAGCATTACCTGCTGTTCCTGATCGCGCATTTCCAGAAGGCAACGCTGCTGATGGTCAGCGACCAGCTCGCCGAAGCGCTGATGGCGATGGACCTGACGCGGCCGGAAAGCATCCGCCGCTTCAAGCGCCGCATCCGCATCGCCTTCGTCGCCTTCCTGTCGTTCACGCACCGCTACTGGTTCCACGAGGTCAGCGAGCAGGCGCACGTGAAGGCGCTGTGGAAGATGTGCCGCCAGCACCTCGAGATCGAGCCGCTTTACGCCGAGGTCAAGGAGCGCATCGGCGACATGAACGGCTATCTCGACGCCGACGCGCTGCGCCGCCAGGCCAACACCGTCGTGCGCTTGACGGTGGTGACGATCTTCGGCCTCATCGGCACCGTGACGACAGGTTTTCTCGGCATGAACCTGTTCGCCGAGAGCGATGCCTCGTGGTTCACGAAGGCTGTTCTGTTCCTGCTCGTCTTCATCCCGACGATCGCACTGACGATGTACACGATGGTCAAGTCCAAGCGCCTGTCGGACTTTCTCGACGTCGTCTCCGACGAGCGGGTTTCCACTTGGAGCAAAGTGCGGGCTTTCTGGTCGGTCTGGGGCCGCGCCACCGACTGAAGAAAGGCAAGAACGAATGTTCGACTGGCTCGCCGACCCCAACGCCTGGATCGCCCTGGCCACGCTGACCGCGCTCGAGATCGTGCTCGGCATCGACAACATCATCTTCATCTCGATCCTGGTCGGCCGCCTGCCACCGGAAAAGCGCGACCTGGCGCGGCGCCTGGGCCTGTCGTTGGCGATGGGCAGCCGCATCCTGCTGTTGCTGGCGCTGGCCTGGATCATGCGGCTGACGGAGCCGCTGTTTTCAGTGCTCGGCCAGGAGGTCTCCGGCCGCGACCTGATCCTGATCGGCGGCGGCCTGTTCCTGCTGTGGAAGAGCGTGCACGAGATTCACAACAGCCTGGAAGGCGAGTCCGACAGCGGCCACGACAGCGGCGGCGCCGCCGCGGCGGCCAAGGTCAGCTTCATCGGCGTGCTGGTGCAGATCGCCATCATCGACATCGTCTTCTCGCTCGACTCGGTGATCACCGCGGTCGGTCTGGCCGAAGACATTGCGGTGATGGTGATCGCCATCGTTGTCGCAGTGGCGGTGATGATGTTCGCCGCCAAACCGATCGGCGAGTTCGTCGATTCGCACCCGACGATCAAGATCCTGGCGCTGGCCTTCCTCGTGCTCGTCGGCGTGACGCTGATCGCCGAGGGCTTCGGCACGCATGTGCCCAAGGGCTATATCTACTTCGCGATGGCGTTCTCGTTTGCGGTGGAGATGATCAACATCCGGCTGAGGAAGCGCATGCAAGCGCCTGTCCAACTGCGCAAGGACATGCCGGGAGATTGACGACCACCCCGGAGCGGCTTCGCCGCCGCCCCTCAAGCGACACCGCCAGCGGCCAGGCGGAGCCCGATCGGCGGCGGTCGCTTGGAGCGCCTCGCCGCTTACTGCGGCAGCGGCTCGATCGTCATGCCCGCCTGCGCCAGCCGCTGCGCGTAGGGCAATCCGAGCGCGGTGGCCGGCGTCAACACACCACCACGTGACACGCCGCCGGGCAGCTTGCGCGCGTCGCCGGCCAGCGCCATCGCAGCTTCGCAGACGAAGATGGTCGTGGCGCGGTTGCCGGGATCGCCGCGTCCGGCGATGCAGCCGCGCACATGAGTGCCATCAACGCTCTCGCCGATCAACTCGCAACGGAACGAGCCGTTGTCCATCGCGCGCTCGCTCGGCCCCTGGCCCGGCGCCGGCAACAGTCTGCGCATCGCGGCGCGCCAGGCGGCGCTCCTCATGCCGACGATGCCGACACCGATGCCGCCGGCCAGGCCGGTGGCGATGGCCGCGCCGAGCGGTCCGCGGCCGGTGCGCAGGAACTCCTGATAAACCATCTCCGCCGCATACGCGCTGCCGCGCCGCGGTGTCAGCGCCACGCTGCGCCGCACCACGCGCGTGTTGATGGCAGCCATGACGAAGGGCGCGAGCCAGGCGTCGAAGTCGCTGTCGTGGCGCGGCGCGAGCACGTCGGCATGCGCGCGGCGGTCGTCGGGCGCCGTGCCTTGGGGGTTGAGCAGGAACGGGTCGCCGAGTTGATCCAGCGCGCCGGCCTCGGCGATGTTGAGCAGCGACGCCAGCGTGCCGCCGTTCAGCCCGCCGCGGATGGCGTGGCAGGCCTTGATGCGCGCGCACGGCTGGCCGCTCTGGCGCTTGATTTCGGCAGCGACGAGCAGCGCGCCGATGTCCGACGGCACCGAATCGAAACCGCAGCACGGCACGATGCGCGTGCCGTCCGCGGCGGCCTGCGCGTGATGGCGCTCGATCAGCCCGCGCACCCACGGCGTTTCGCCGGTGATGTCGCAGTAGTGCGTGCCTTGCGCCACGCAGGCGGCGACGAGTGCGCTGCCGTAGAGCGCGAACGGCCCGGCGGTGCTCGCCACGACCTTGGACTGCGCAGCCAGCTTGGCCAGCGCATCGTCATCACCCGCATCGGCGACGATGAGTCCGGCTTCGGCGTTGCCGCGCACGTCCTCGAGCTTCGCTGCGTTGCGCCCCGCCAGCGCCCAACGCAGGCGCCCGGCGTGTTGCGCGAAGTAGGCGACCGTCTGCCGGCCGACGAAACCGCTGGCGCCGTAGAGCACGACGTCGTAGGCGCGCTGTCTCACGCGATGCGCGCCTCGTCGAGCTGCGCGCGCGTCGGCAGCCCCTCGGTGTCGCCGCGCACCTGCACGCAACGCGCACCGATCCAGGCGCCGCGGCGGGCGGCGTCGGCGATGCCGCGACCTTCGAGCAGCGCGCTCGTCACGCCGACCATGAAGCCGTCGCCGGCGCCGACGGTGTCGATGACCTCAGCCACCGGATGCGCGGCGATGCGGCCCGTGCCGGCGTCGCTGTCGTCGAAGCACGCGCCGTCGGCGCCGAGCTTGACGACGACGCGCTGTGCGCCGCGCTCGCGGTAGAACGCGGCGATCGCCTCGGGCGTGTCGCGGCCGGTGAGCAGGCGGCCTTCTTCGATGCCGGGCAGCACCCAGTCGGCCTGCGCCGCAAGGGCGTTGATCGTCTCGCGCATCGCCGCGCGCGACGGCCACAGCGTCGGCCGCAGGTTGGGGTCGAAGCCGATCGTCTTGCCGTGCGCACGCGCCATGGCCATGGCGCGGCGTGTGGCCGCGAGCGTGCTCGCCGACAACGCCGGGAAGACGCCGCTGACATGCAAGTGCCGCGCCGCCGCGATCTGCGCTTCGTCGACATCGTCAGCGCCGAAGCGGCTGGCGGCTGATCCCTGACGGTGGTACTCGATCGGCGGATCGCTGCCGTCTTCGACCCGGCCCTTGAACATGAAGGCCGTGCGCTCGCCGGCGTGGCAGGTCACGCGCGAGCAATCGATGCCCTCGCCGCCGATCGCGTTCAACAGGAAACGCGCCATCGAGTCGTCGCCGAGACGCGATTGCCAGCCGACCGCGAAGCCCAGCCGCGCCAGTCCGATCGCCACGTTCGTCTCCGCCCCGGCGGTGCGTTTCGAGAAGCGCAACACGCCGTCGAGCGGCCCCGGTGTTTCGGCGACGAACAGCGTCATCGCTTCGCCGAGGGTGACGACATCAGGCATGCGTGCGCCTGTTCAACCTCGGCCGACGAACGGCATCGCCGTCGCCATCACCGTCACGTTGAGGATGTTGGCGTCGAGCGGCAGCGACACCATCGCCACGAAGGTGCGCACGACGTTGTCCATCGCCATGCGCGGCTCGGGCTTGACCGTGCCGTCGGCCTGCGGCACGCCGCCGACCATCTTCAGCGTCATGTCCGAAGCGACGTTGCCGATGTCGATCTGGCCGACGGCGATGTTGTACTTGCGGCCGTCGAGCGAGGCGGTCTTGGTGATGCCGCTCACCGCATGCTTGGTCGCCGTGTAGGCCACCGAATTCGGCCGCGGCGCGTAGGCCGAGATCGAGCCGTTGTTGATGATGCGCCCGCCCTGCGGCGTCTGCGCCTTCATCGCCTTGAACGCCTGCTGCGTGCAGAGAAAAGTCCCGGTGAGATTCGCCGCCACGCTGGCCTGCCACTGCTCGAACGGCAGGTCTTCGAGCAGCGCGCTCATGCTCGACACGCCGGCGTTGTTGAACAGCAGATCGATGCGGCCGAAGCGCTGCTGCACGGCGGCGAACAGCGCTGCCACCGAGGCCGGGTCGCCGACGTCGGTGGGCACGGCAAAGCCCCGTTTGGGTTCGGCGCAGGCGGCGATCGACTCGTCGAGCGCCTCGCGCCGCCGGCCGACGAAGGCGACCTGCCAACCTTCGGCGACGAGGGCCTGTGCGCAGGCGCGGCCGATGCCGCTGCCGGCGCCGGTGACGATGGCCGTGCGAAGAGATGAAGTCGATGCATTCATGGTCTGTCCCGGGTTGGCGTGCGGTATCGTAAGGTCATCACCTGCGAGACACCATGACTGCAAAACCCGACCTGCTCACCGTGGCCAAACTGGCGCCGTTTCTGCTGGAGCCGCTGCAAGGCGCCTTCACGGTACACGCCGGCACTGAAGGCGCACCGCTGGATCGCATCCGCGCCATCTGCGGCAGCGGCGAATCGAAAGTGCCGGCGTCGCTCGTCGCGCAACTGCCGGCGCTGGAGATCGTCTCGATCATGGGCGTGGGCTACGACGGCGTCGATGTCGCGGCGTGCAAGGCGCGCGGCGTGCTCGTCACGCACACGCCCGACGTGCTCAACGACGACGTCGCCGATCTGGCGCTGGCACTGGCGCTGAACATCGCGCGCCGCATCCCGCAGGCCGACCGCCATGTGCGCGAGGGCAAGTGGCCGCAGGGCCCGATGCCGCTGGCGACCAAGCTCTCCGGCGCACGGATGG
>CADEEN010000243.1 GCA_902826345.1 uncultured Burkholderiales bacterium
GGGTGTGGGCCGGGCCGTGGACGCTGCCGCTTTTCGATGCGCCCGATGCGCTGCAAGAGTTGCTGCGCGACTGGCCTGGCCGCAGCGCAGTGCTGCCGCCGATCGATCATGCACTGACTCACTTCGACTGGCGGCTTGAGCCGTGGCGGCACACACTCGGCGCGCGCGTGTCTGCAGCGCGACGGGCATCGATCGAAGCGATGTTGCCCACCGGAGCGTGGTTCAGTCGCGAAAGTGCGCTGGCACTCGGGCTGCCCGCTCCGATTCGCAAACTGATTGCAGGTTGACATCCAAGCGAACGCCGCGGATCGGGCTTTGCCCGGCCGCTGGCGTTGCCCCCTTGAGGGGGCGGCGGCGAATCCGCTTCGGGGGTGGGCCCAGCTACTGCACGACGCCTTTGCCTTTGAGGTATTCATGCACCAGCCGCAGCCTGGCCTGCGGGTCCGGCAGCGTCATCAACTTCTGCTTGGCCGCCAGCGGGATCGGCAGGATCTCGCACCAGCGGTTGGCCACCCAGCCGGCGTCATCCAGACGGTAGGGCTCGGCGAACGGCGAGTTGCCTTTTTCGATCAGCGAGGCGATCACCTGCTGCAACGCACGCACGGTGCCGAACAGCTCCGGCGCCGGCGACACCCCGTCGTCGGGCATCAGCAGCTCGATCTCGCTGCTCCACAGCCCGTTGTCCAGCTGCGCCGGCTTGCCGACGAGGGTGAAGCGCTCGATGCCCAGGCAACGCAGCTTGAGCAGGTTCGCGCCTTCGGCATCGACCGTGTCGATGTGCGCCAGCACGCCGTGCGACTCGAAGCGCACGCTGCCGCGGCCCGATTCCTTGCCAGCGGCCAGGCAGACCACGCCGAACGGCGTCTTCTCGCGCAGGCACTGGCTGGCCAGGTCGAGGTAGCGCGCCTCGAAGACCTTCAGGTGCAACACCGTGCCGGGGAACAGCACGCTCTTCAGCGGGAACAGCGAAACCGTCTGACGATTCATGAAGCGTGGATGTCCTGCTCGCGATGACGCACCAGCGTCGCCGCGCGTTGCGCAAAGCGCTGTGCGAGTTGTTCGGCGGCGTACACCGATCGGTGCTGGCCACCGGTGCAACCCAGGGCGACGGTGACGTAGGCGCGCTGGCCGTCGTTGAAGGCGTCGAGCCAGCGGCCGATGAAGGCCTCGATCTGCGACAGCATCTCGCTGACCTCGGGCTGCGCGGCGAGGTAGGCCGCCACTGCCGCGTCGCGGCCGTTTTGCTGCCGCAACTCGCGGATGTAGTGCGGGTTCGGCAGCACGCGCAGGTCGAAGACGAAGTCGGCGTCGAGCGGCACGCCGTGCTTGAAGGCGAACGATTCGAAGACCAGCGTCAGCGTGGCGCCTTTGGCGCCGACGGCGTCGCGCAGCCAGCGCGCCAGCTGCGCCGGTCGCAACAGGCTGCTGTCGATCACCGTCGACAACTCGCGCAACCCGGCGAGCAACTCGCGTTCGAGCTCGATCGCATCGACCAGCGCGCGCGGCGATGCGCCCGCGGCGTCAGCCGAGAGCGGGTGCGGCCGGCGCGTCTCCGAGAAGCGCCGCACCAGCGCATCGGTGCTGGCATCGAGAAAGAACGGCCGCACCGCCACGCCTTCCTGCCGCAGCCCTTCGAGCAGCGGCAGCAGGTGCGGCAGCGAGCCGGCGCTGCGCACGTCCACCGCCACGGCGACGTGCCGCGAATGGCCCTGGCGCTGGCGCTCGACGGCGATGAAGTCACGCAGCAATTCCGGCGGCAGGTTGTCGACGCAGAAATAGCCTGCGTCTTCGAGCGCATGCAGCGCGATCGACTTGCCCGAGCCGGAAATGCCTGTGATCAGCACCAGGTCCAGCGGCGTTGTCGGCTGGCTCACTTGGCGCTGCGCCTTTCTCTCGCACGCGGTTTCGCCGGCGTGGCGGCCGATGCCGAGCCGAGCATCTCCTGTGCGTGCGCGACGCTGGTGGCCAGCCGATCGCCGCCGAGCATGCGCGCCACTTCGGCCACGCGCGCTTCGCCGGCCACGGCCTGGACATCGCTTTGCGTGCTCTTTCCTCGCGCTTGTTTGCTGACGACGAAGTGATGGTCGCCGCAGGCCGCGACCTGCGCCAGATGCGTCACCGCGAGCACCTGACGTTCGCGACCGAGTTGCTTCATCAGCCGCCCCACCGTGTCGGCGACGGCGCCGCCGATGCCGGCGTCGATCTCGTCGAAGATCAGCGTCGCCGCGCCGTCGCTCGTTCTGGCCGTGGTCACGGCAATCGCCAATGCCAGGCGCGACAACTCTCCGCCCGACGCCACCTTGGCCAGCGCGCGCGGCGTGCTGCCGGCGTGGCCGGCGACGCGCAACTCCACGCTTTCCAAGCCGAACGACTGCGGCTCGTCCTGCGCGATCAGCGCCACCTCGAAGCGGCCGCCGGCCATGCCGAGCTGCTGCATCGCCTGCGTCACCGCGTCGGCGAGTTTCGGCGCGGCGGCCTTGCGCGCCCTGCCGACACGCTGCGCTTCGCTGCGCCACGCGCGCTCGGCATCGGCGGCGGCGCGTTCGAGCGCGGCGCTGTCGGTCGCCGCATCGAGTTGCACGAGCTCGGCGCGCCACTGCGCCAGCAGCGCCGCCAGATCCTCCGGCGGCCGGCGGAAGCGCCGCGCCAGCCCGATCCACGCCGACAGGCGCGCATCGAGCTCGGTCAAGCGCTGCGGGTCGATGTCGGCATGCTGCAAGTAGCCGGACAGCGAATGCGCGGCGTCGGTCAGCTGTGCATGCGCGCTCAGCAGCACCTCGGCGATGGGCGTCAGACGCGTGTCGATGCGCGCTGCTTCGATCAGCGCTTCGGCAGCGCGCAGCGCCAGCGCCGCTGAGTTGCTGTCGGCGTCGGAAGTCGCATCGAGCGCGCCTTGGGCTGCTTCGATCAGCGTCTGCGCATGCGCCAGTCGCGTGTGCTCGGCGTTGAGCTCGGGCCATTCGCCCTCAGCGGGGCCGAGTCGATCGACCTCGCCGATCTGCCACGCCAGGCGTTCGCGCTCACGCTCGATCTCGGCACTTTGCGTGCGCGCGCGTTCGAGCGCCGCAGAGGCGCTTTTCCACTGCGCCCACAGCGCCGACAGCGGCGCCAGATCGACGCCGGCCTCGCCGTCGAGCAGCGCGCGCACGGCGGCCGGCCGCGTCAGGCTCTGCCACGCGTGCTGGCCGTGGATGTCGACCAGCGCATCGGCGGCCTCGCGCAATTGCGTCACCGTGGCCGGGCTGCCGTTGATCCAGGCGCGGCTCTTGCCTTGCGCGTCGATCGTGCGTCGCAGCAGCAGCGTGTCGTTCGCATCGAAGCCGGCATCGTCGAGCCAGGCCGCCAGCGCAACGGGCGAATCGAACTCGGCCGCGATCTCGGCGCGCGCCGCGCCCTCACGCACGACGAGCGCGTCACCACGCGAGCCGAGCGCCAATTGCAGCGCATCGATCAGGATCGATTTGCCGGCGCCGGTCTCACCGGTCAGCACCGAGAAGCCGGCGCCGAATTCGACTTCGAGTTCGGGGACGATCACGAAGTCGCGCAGCGACAACCGCCTCAACACCTACACCACTCCTTCATACCAACGCAGCTTGCGCCGCAGCGTCGCGTAGTAACTCCATCCCTTCGGATGCAGAAAGCGCACGCGATGCGCCGAGCGTTTCATGCGCACCTGGTCGCCGTGCTGCAAGCTGGCCAGGCTCTGCATGTCGAAGTTGGCCGACACGTCACGCCCGGAGACGACGGTGATGCGCACTTCGCCGTCGTCGGGCAGCACGATCGGCCGGTTGGACAACGTGTGCGAGGCATTCGGCACCAGCAGCCAGCCGCCGATGCCCGGGTGCAGGATCGGCCCGCCGGCCGAGAGCGAGTACGCGGTCGAGCCGGTCGGCGAGGCGACGATCACGCCGGCGTCGAGCATGTTGGCGACGAACTCGTCGCCAACGTCGACGCGCAACTCCACCATGCCGGCGGTGGCGCCGCGGCTGACGACGACGTCGTTCAGCGCCACGCTTCTGAAAATGCAGGTGTCGCCGCGCCAGACGCTGGCGTCGAGCATAGCCCGGTGCTCTTCTTCGTACTCGCCGCGCACCATCGGCGCCAGCGCTTCGCGAAAACGGTCCACCGGGATGTCGGTGATGAAGCCCAGGCGTCCCTGGTTGATGCCGACCAGCGGCATGTCGAACTGCGCCAGCTCGCGTGCGATGCCGAGCATCGTGCCGTCACCGCCGACGACCACCGTCAGGTCGCACGCTTTGCCCAGTTGCGCGGTGTCGAGCGCGGCGTACGCGGTGATGCCGGTGGCCTCGGCGGTGGCGGTCTCGAGACTCACGTCGAGGCCTTGTTGGGCCAGGCAGCGGGCCACGTCTTCGAGCAACTCGCGCATGCCCTGCGCCTGGGGCTTGCCGACGATCGCGGCGTGACGAAAGCGTTGGGGAGCCGGCATGCGCGGATGATAGAGGACCGCTTTCGGGCGCAAAATTCGAAGACGATGGACGACCGTGCCAAGTCCCTGCTGAAAACCCTCGTCGAGCTCTACATCGCCGAAGGCACGCCCGTGGGCTCGCGCACGCTGTCGCGCGCGTCAGGCCTGGAGCTGTCGCCGGCGACGATCCGCAACGTCATGGCCGATCTCGAAGAGCTCGGCCTGATCGCCAGCCCGCACACCAGCGCCGGGCGCATTCCGACGGCGCGCGGCTACCGCGTCTTCGTCGACACGATGCTGACCGCGCGGCCGCTCGAGCCGCAACTGCCGAACTCGGCGCGCGAGCAGTTGCAGGCCGGGCAGCCGACGCGGGTCATCGCCAGCGCGGCGCACGTGCTGTCGAGTCTGTCGAACTTCGTCGGCGTCGTCACCGCGCCGAAGAAGGCCAGCGTCTTTCATCACATCGAGTTCATGCGCCTGTCGGAGCGCCGCGTGCTGCTGATCCTGGTCGCACCAGACGGCGACGTGCAGAACCGCGTCATCATGACCGCGCGCGACTACACGCAGGCGGAGCTGATCGAGGCCGCGAACTTTCTCAATGCGCACTACGCGGGCCTGACCATCGACGCCGTGCGCGAGCGCTTGCAGCAGGAGGTGGAAACGCTGCGCAGCGAGATCGCCACGCTGATGCAGGCGGCGGTGCAGGCCGGCACCGAAGCCATGGCCAATGAAGAGCAGGTCGTCGTCAGCGGCGAGCGCAACCTGCTGGCGGTGCAGGATTTCGGCAACGACATGGGCAGCTTGCGCAAGCTGTTCGACCTGTTCGAGCAGAAGACGCAACTGATGCGCCTGCTCGATGTGTCCAGCCGCGCCGAGGGCGTGCGCATCTACATCGGCGGCGAATCCGGCGTCGTGCCGTACGAGGAGCTGTCGATCGTCAGCGCGCCGTACGAGGTCGACGGCCGCGTCGTCGGCACGCTCGGCGTCATCGGGCCGACGCGCATGGCCTACGACCGCATGATCCAGATCGTCGACATCACGTCGAAGCTGGTCAGCAATGCGCTGAGCGCGCCGCGCTGAAGACGCGCCGGCGCCGGGTGGGCGCCCGCCTCAACGCAAAAAAACGCCGCTGACCATCGTTGGGTCTTCCAATGGTGACGATTGGACGAGCCCGGTACCTTTCGGCAATTTGTCGAAAGTCCGGAAATCGTTGCTGTCATGCGCCACACCTTCGGGCGGCTTGTCGTCTTCACGTGTCCGCCGTCCGCCTGACCATCGCCGCGTCGCTGATGTTTGCCGCCATGGGCGTGTGCATCAAGTTCGCGTCGCAGCACCACGGCAGCGGCGAGATCGTGTTCTACCGCGGCGTCGTCGGCGCGCTGATGATCGCCGCGCTCGGCCGCTGGCGCGGCGAGTCGATGCGCACCGGCCTGGGCTGGCAGCACGCACAGCGCAGTGTTGTCGGCGTGGTGGCCCTCATCCTGTGGTTCCAGGCGATCGCGGCGCTGCCGCTGGCGACCGCGGTGACGCTGAACTACACGTCGACGTTGTGGCTCGCGGTGATCCTGGTGGGCGCAGCACTGCGAGCGCCGAGCCGGCGCGTCGATCGCCGCTCGCTGTGGGCGGTGACGATCGGCTTCATCGGCATCGTGCTGGTGCTTCGCCCGACGATCGAGTCTCACCTCGTCTGGTATGGGGTGCTCGGCCTGATCTCGGGGCTGCTTGCCGCCATCGGCTATCAGCAGGTGGCGACGCTGAGCCGCGCGGGAGAACCGGAGACCCGCATCGTCTTCTACTTCTCGCTCGGCAGCGTGGCGGGTGGGGCCGCGATGGTTGCGATCGAAGGCTGGCGTGCGCCTGCTTGGCCCGGCCTGGGCTGGATGCTCGCGGTCGGTGCGCTGTCCACGGTGGCGCAGCTGATGCTGACGCGCGCCTACGCCAGCGGCGCCACCTTGTTGACGGCGAGCCTGCAGTACGCGGGCATTGCCTTTTCGTTCCTATTTGGCGTCCTGCTGTTCGACGATGCCATCACCGTCTTGGCCGTCGTCGGGGTTCTACTGATAGTCGGCGCAGGCATCCTCGCCACACACATTCGACGCGTGCCCGAAAGCAAATGCACCGCGACACGCGTGCGCGCCTGACTCCAGCCGCTGTTGCGCAACCACCACCCAAGGAAAGGCTCCCATGCTCGCTTTGAAAGAAGCCCACAACGACATCGCATTCGCGCAAGACGACGTCGACAGCGCTGACACG
>CADEEN010000244.1 GCA_902826345.1 uncultured Burkholderiales bacterium
AGAGCGCGAACAGCTGGAACACGAACGCGATGTCGCGGTGCGAGGCGCGCTTGAAAGTCACGTCCTCGTCGCCCAGGAAGATCTGGCCGGAGGTCGGCAGTTCGAGCCCGGCGATCATGCGCAGCGTCGTCGTCTTGCCGCAGCCTGAGGGCCCGAGCAGGCAGAAGAACTCGCCGTCGCGCACGCTGAAGGTCGAGTCCTTGACCGCGACGAAGTCGGCGAAGGCCTTGTGCAGGTTCTGGACGCGGATCTCGGCCATGCGCGCTACTGCGGAAACTTCGAGACGATGGTGAACATCACGACGCCGGCCAGCGTGACGACGAACGAGCAGGTGAACAGCACCAGCGCGAACGGCTGCAGCATCATGAAGATGCCGAGCGCGATGACGATGCAGGCCGCCATCTCCATCGGGCCGCGACGCAGCCACTTCGGCCAGCTCGTCTTCACTTGCGCACGGCTCCGAACGTGATGCCGCGCAGCAGGTGTTTGCGCAGCAGCACGGTGAAGACCAGGATCGGGATCAGGAACAGCATCGTCCCGGCCGCCACCGCCGGCCAGTCCTGCCCGCCCTCGCCGATGATGATCGGGATGAACGGCGGCGCGGTCTGCGCCTCGCCGGAGGTGAGCAGCACCGCAAACGCGTACTCGTTCCAGGCGAAGATCAGGCAGAAGATCGCGGTGGCGACGATGCCGGTGGCCGCCTGCGGCAGCACCACCTTGAAGAACGCCTGCAGCCGCGTGTAGCCGTCGATCATCGCCGCCTCCTCGTACTCGCGCGGGATCTCGTCGATGAAGCCCTTGAGCAGCCACACCGCAAGCGACACGTTGACCGCGCTGTACAGCAGGATCATGCCGAGCTTGGTGTCCGACAGGCCGAGCTCGCGGTACATCAGGTAGATGGGTATCGCCACCGCGATCGGCGGCATCATCCGCGTCGACAGGATGAAGAACATCAGATCGTCCTTGCCCGGCACCTTGAAGCGGCTGAAGGCATAGGCCGCCATCACGCCCAGGCCGACCGAGAGCAGCGTCGAGCCGATCGCGATGATCAGCGAGTTGACGAAGCGCGGCACGTAGTTCGAGCGGCTCACCACCACCATGCTGTTGCGGCGTGCGCTCTCCTCGCAGGCGTCGTCCGGTGGCGGCAGGCTGGCGATGTACTCCGGTGTCTGGCGCGAGCGCGTCGTGAAGAGGTTGCAGTAGCCCTCGATCGACGGCGTGAACAACACCTTCGGCGGATAGCTGATCGAGTCCGGCGGGCTCTTGATGCTGGTGAGCAGGATCCACACCAGCGGCACGAGCGTGATCAATGCGTAGAGCGCCACCAGCGTCAGCGCGACGCCTTTGGCGGTGGCGGTGGGCTCGACCACCGAGTGCGCGGTGCTGATGCCACGCGGGCCGAGCGCCGGGCCGCTCCCAAGCCGGCCCGCATCCCCTTGGGGGATCGGCCTCGGTACTCCGGGGACGAGGGGTTCCATAACTATCGGTTCTTCACCGCGTTGAGGGCCTTGACGTAGATGTTGGCCAGGCCGAATACCGCGACGAACAGGATGATCGCCAGCGCCGACGAGTAGCCGGTGCGCCACTTCTCGAAAGCCTCGCGCTTCAGCGTGATCGACACCACTTCGGTGGTCGAGCCCGGTCCGCCGTTGGTCAGCAGGTTCACCAGGTCGAACATCTTGAAGTTCTCGATGCCGCGGAACAGCACCGCCAGCATGATGAAGGGCAGCACCATCGGCAGCGTGATGCTCCAGAACTGGCGCCACGGCGATGCGCGATCGACCTCGGCCGCTTCGTAGATGTAGTCCGGGATGCTGCGCAGGCCCGCGAGGCAGATCAGCATCACGTAGGGCGTCCACATCCAGGTGTCGACGATCACGATCGCCCAAGGTGCCAAGTTCACCGAGCCCAGCATCTCGAAGCTCGACGGCGGGATGCCGGTGAAGAAGCTCACCGCGTAGTTGAACAGGCCGATCTGCGGCTGGTACAGGAAGGCCCAGAAGTTGCCGACCACCGCCGGCGACAGCATCATCGGGATCAGGATCAGCGTGGTCCAGAAGCCGTGGCCGCGGAACTTGCGGTCGATCAGGTAGGCCAGCGTGAAGCCGATCAGCGTCTGCAGCGTGATGGTCCAGAACAGGAAGTGCGCCGTCGCCTGCATCGGGCCCCAGATGTCGGGGTCGGTGAGGATGGCCACGTAGTGGTCGATGCCGACACCGAGCACCTCGGCGTTCGGCCGGTTGGCGCGGAAGTTGGTGAACGACAGCCGCACCGTCCAGATCAGCGGGAAGATGTTGATCGCCAGCAGCAGCAGCATCGTCGGCGCGATGAACAGCCACGCGATGGCGCGGTCCGACAGGCCACGCATGCGCCGCACGAGCGGGGCGGGCGTGGCCTGAACGGCCCGTGCTGCCAGCGAATGAGTCATGAGACCCCCAAGGCGCTGCGCGCCGGCCCCCCAGGGGGGCGCGAGCGCTTTCGGAACGGCCGTGCAGCGCTCACTTCAGCTTGCCGTCTTCCTTGAAGGCCTTCTTCCAGTCCGCGACGAGGCCGTCGAGCGCGTCCTTCGCGGTGCCCCTGTCGGCGACCACGAAGTCATGGATGCGCTTCTGCTCGGCCAGCAGCAGTTGCGCGTAGCTCGGGTCGGCCCAGAAGTCGACCACCTGGTCCATCGCGGTCAGGAACTCGCCCGCGAAAGGCGCGCTCTTGGTGAAGCCCGGGTCCTTCAGCACCGCGTTGTGCGCCGAGTAGCCGCCGAGCGCCCACCACTTCTTCTGCACATCCGGCGCGGCGAACCACTTGATGTAGGCCAGCGCCTCGGCCCGGTTCGGCGAGTACGACACCACCGAGATGCCCTGGCCGCCGAGCTGCGAGCCCTTGGTCTTGTCGCTCGGGTTGACGAAGAAGCCGATCTTGTCGCCGCCGACGTTCGGATCCTTGTGCAGGCCCGGGAAGAAGGCGAACCAGTTCATCATCATCGCCACCTGGCCGGACTTGAACGCGTCCAGGCCCTCGCCCATGTACGAGTTGGTCAGGCCGGGCGGCGTGCAGCACTTGTACAGCGACTTGTAGAACTCCAGCGCCTTGATGGCGTCCGGCCCGTTGACGAAGCCGTCCATCGCGTACGGCTTCTTCGGGTCCTGGTACTGGAAGCCCATCGGGTAGAGCACGTTGCTCACGCCCATCGTGATGCCCTCGCTGCCACGCTCGGTGAACAGGTAGGTGCCGTAGACCTTCTTGCCGTCGATCGTCTTGCCGGAGAAGAACTCGGCCACCTGCTTGAACTCGGTCCAGGTCTTCGGCGCGGCGAGGTCGCGGTTGTGCATCTTCTTGAACTCAGCCTGCAGCTCGGGCTTGGAGAACCAGTCCTTGCGGTAGGTCCAGCCGAGTGCGTCGCCCATCGCCGGCAGCGCCCAGTAGTTCGGCGTGCCCTTGGGCCACTCGGCATAGCCGCGCACCGTGGCGGGCGCGAAGTCGGTGATCTTGATGCCTTCCTTGGCGAAGAAATCGTTCAGCTTCACGTAGTGGCCGCTCTCGGCCGATCCGCCGATCCACTGGCTGTCGCCGATGATCAGGTCGCACAACTTGCCCTTGGAATTGAGCTCGTTGAGCATGCGGTCGGCGAAGTTCGGCCACGGCACGAACTCGAACTTCATGTTGACCTTGGACTTCGCGGTGAAGTCCTTGCTCAACTGCACCAGCGCGTTGGCCGGGTCCCACGCGGCCCAGCACAGGGTGATGGTCTTGCCCTGGGCGAAGGCAGCGGTGCTGCCCAGGCTCAGCGCGGTCGCAACTGCCAGGGCGGACACGCCGGGCAGCTTGGTCAGCAGTGATCTCATCGTTTGGCTCCTACGGTTGATCGTCATTCACGGACACGCATCCGACCGCCGTTCAATGCAGGTTCTCGGCCGTCAAGATCTCGATTCGCGGCTGCACCACGTTCAGCGCCCCGCGCACGTTCTCGCACAGCGCGCGCAGCACGCGCGCAGCCGTCGAGATGCAGTAATGGATGTCCTGGTGCAGCACGTAGGCCAGGCCGTTGGCACCGAGCAGCGCGCGGTGCTCGTCGGTGAAGTCGTGCGCGACGACGCCGACGCCGCCGGTCAGGCCCAGGCTCTCGACGGCGCCCGCCACGCCGGCGCTGCCCGAGCCGACGTTGTAGATGCCGGCGACGCGGCCCACGTCCACCGCGTCGCTGCGCAGATAGCGCAGCAGCGCGCGGCAGGCGCCGCTGTCGCTGGCCGGCAGGTCGGGCGTGCGTTGCACCTTGAGTTTCGGGAAGCGCTCCTCGATGACCTGTGCGAAGCCGATGCGACGCTCGATCTCGCCCGAGAGCCGCGTGGCCTGCGAGCACAGCAGCAGCGTGTCGCGCGATGCCGTGCCGGCCATGCGGCCGAGCAGCAGCCCGGCGGTGCGGCCGGCGGCGCGGTTGTCGGTGCCGATGTGGGTCTCGCGCATCGAGCCGGCGACGTCGGAGAACAGCGTCACCACGTGCACGCCGGTGCGCACCAGCTCGTTGATCGCGAGCTTCACCGGCGGCAGGTCGGGCGCCATCAGCGCCACGCCGTCGCACTCGCTCAAGCGCGTCAACTCGGCGGCGAAGGCCACGCCGTCGCTGGCGTCGATGCGGTGCGTGAGCTCGGTGATGTGCTGGTGGCGGAATTCGCCCGCGGCCTGCGCGATCAGCCGGTCGACCAGCTCGTTGAACGGCGCTGCGTCGGCCGGCAGCACGAAGGCAAAGCGAAAGTTCTCGCCCTTGCGCGGCCGTCCGCGCTGCGGTGGCGCGCCGAGCGCCGCCACCACCTGCAGCACGCGCTGCACCGTCTCGGCATTGACGCCGGGGCGGCGGTTGAGCACGCGATCCACCGTCGCGGTGCCGACGCCGGCCTGGCGGGCGATGTCGGCGATGGTGGCGGGGGAGGACATGCGGACGATCGGCTTGATGCGATCATCCTAGACCTCAAAACAAATAAATCAATCAATCACACATCGGTGTTTGTACGGGGGCGCGTGGCGGCGACGCATTCAACCGGCTCGCTGCGAGGTCTGCGGACCGTCTGGATCGCCAGCGTTCGCGATTTGAGTGAAGTTACCCGTCAGAACCCCGATCGCGCGCGTCGCTGGATGGCCAAAAGGAGACGGCCAGGGATGCCTAGCTGAGCGTCTGCTCCTGCCGCATTGGCGACGGCCGAGGCTCGGCAGAATCTGCGGGTGAGCATTACGCGGGGAAAGCAGCGCACACCTCTCCTGACCCGCGCCAACGATCCTTGCCCAATGTTCGTCACATGAGCCCTTGGCGGTCCGCCAAGTGGACCACCTGGACGGCGCGGGTATCTCCGGCGGCGCGGGATGCACCTTGAGCCTTTTCGTCGCCAGTGTCAGTCGTCGGGTGCAGGCGGTGCTCCAAACCACGCTCTGGCTGTCTCTGGGTTGGCCTTCTTCCAGGCTTCGAGGTCTCTGCCCTTGAGCCACCAATCGCCTGGCCGGGTGTCAATCAGGCGACCTTGGTTCTGGTGGGCGGCAGGCTGATCGCTGAGGAATCCAGCGCGGCGGCGTTCGGGCAACCTCTCACGCCAGCCGACGTGCGGGCTGTCCGTGTGCCTAAGGCGTTCGGGCCGGGCGGTGGCAGCCTCCTTCTTTAGTCCCGCGGCCATCTCCGGGAACAGCAGGGACAGCAGGCGGTCATATGCAGGGTCACGACGGTACGTGTCCTCGCGGCGCCTCAGGCTCGTCTTCACCTTTGCGGCCCACTGCTCGAACCAGTGATCCGGAGGGAGTTGCGGCCCATATGCGCGGACCGCGATCAGATACAGAGAAGCCGTGGAGTTGCTTGGCGGTCCCAGGTTCCGGATCGCGTTAAGCACTCCCATCACGTTCTCGGCGAGGTATCCGACGGGGCGGCCACGGCGGATGGACAGAAGCTTCGCGAGAATGCCGTGGTAGCCGATGAGATTCTCGTCAGCGGCTTCTCTGTAGCCACGTATCGCCAACTTGTCAGCCGCATCGGCGACTCTCTCGCGCGCATCAAGTTCAGCGGTCTTCGCTGCGGCTGGCTGCTCTCCATCTGGGTCTTCGGCAGCGCCGGCATCAAGCAAGGCCGACACGGCGTTCAGGTACTCGCTGGCCAGGTCTGCAACCGGCGCTTCCAGAACACGTCGCCGACGCTCCTCAATCGCTTGCTCTCGGGCGCGAAGCTCTGCATGCTCCTGGGCGGCCTGTTCGGTCAACGCCGCAATCAACGCTGTGCGCTGTCGTTCAGCCGTCGGATGGTGCAGCCAGCGCTTGGTCGCAATCTCGTCCACGACCAGTCTTTGCAACTCGGCGCGCGTGACGCGGCCACCGGCAAGGCTGAGATCAATCTCCAGCGCCGCATCGCCCGTCGCTCGAATCCGTGTGAGGCGCTCGTCATCGATGTTGTTCGTGACCGTGACCTCGATCAGGAAAGGCCAGAAGACCTCGCCTCCATCGCTCGGCCAAGCCTTGCAAGTGATGTCGGGGATGATCCTACCGAGCCGCTGCTCGAGTTCGACATAGTCGAGAACGAGGTTCTCAGGGTCAACGGCCCATCGCCCGTGCAGCGTCTTTCCACCGACTGAGGGCACGTTGGCCTCTTCTTCGATGCCCGGGACCATCAGGCGTCGTTGGTAGGCCAGTATCCGCTTGA